>JANODQ010000721.1:0-7153 GCA_031412775.1 Pirellulaceae bacterium
GAGCAACGGCTGACTGCATCTGTGATTTGGGTGCTCGGCCGTTTCCGGTGAGAAGCTTCTTGACTTTCGTCGCTGCATACGAATTTACCGGCAGGCCTCGCATTGCTGCTGTCATGCACAGAACGCCTCGCGCATGTCCCATCAAGATTGCTGTTCGAGGACGCTCGTAATGTGAGTAAAGCTGTTCGATTGCGACTGCGTTGATTGGATGGCTGTCGAGTATCTCGATGACTCCTTGATGGAGTTCAAAGAGACGCTTTTCAAGCGTTTGAGCTCGTGAGATTCGCAGCACGCCCGCTTCAACCAACATCGGCTTCCCCGCAACAATCGACAGCACGCCATAACCTGTGATTGCAAGCCCCGGATCGAAGCCGAGTATAAGATTTGCGACAGATTTCTTCAAAGGTCTATGGGCCATGGTTATAGATAGACACGACTCGCTGATCACCAAAATCTACAAGATTGTATTGAAGCTTTCTCCACGCAGTTATTCAATTTATTAAGCCCGAGGCGCTAGCCGACCTTATGGATCTGACCTTATGAAACGGGCAGATAATCGGCTTGCGCCTCAGGCTCAAAAGGCAATTTTTTTAGTGATGTGCCGTGTGTTAAGACTTTTTCTGCTCCCATAGGGTTCCATCTTTTCCATCTTGGAGCGTAATTCCCAAGCTGATTAAGCCATTGCGAACGAGATCGGAAGTTGCAAAATCCTTTTTCGTTCTCGCGTCGGCTCGTATTTGGATAATCAACTGCATCAGCCCCTCGACGACTTCTGCCGAGCCACCTTCACTTTGCGAAGACTGCTTGCAAGGTTTCAAGAACAACCCGAGTATGGCGGCCAGTTCGCGAAGGATCTTTACGCCTTCGGTCAGCACCGCAACATTCTCCTGCGTTCGCTTCTTTGAATCTGCCAAACCTGTCGATTCGATCAAACGATTCAGGCATCGCGAGATATCGAATAGATCGCTTACCGCACCACCTGTGTTAAAATCGTCGTCCATCTTCGCCAGGAAACTCTCGCGGAGTCGCAGGACTTCGGAAATTGCATCGCTCTTGGTTTGCGGCGCAACAAACTCACTTCGTCGCTTGTTGAATTCGATTGAATATGCACTGACTCCTGCGATGCGTTCGTAGCGATCGAACAGCCGATAGAAAGTCTCCAACGCGGTACCAGCTTCTGCGAGCGGTTCATCACCGAAGAGCGTTGTCGATCGATAATGGGACTTGAGCAAGAAGAACCGGATACGTTCGCCGGTTTGCTTTTCAATCAACTGCGCAAGTCCACCCGCTCCTTTGCTTCGCGAAATTTTACCAGCCACATCATCTACTGGTTCAGTGGTCGCGTTTGCAGTGGTTGATGCTGTGTCAGCACTGCGATCGCTTTTCCCACCGACCTTACCGGTTGCTGCACTGGCTCGCATGAGACCATTGTGCATCCAGTACTTGACCATTGGTGCGTTGTGGCAGCATCGACTTTGTGCCAGTTCGTTTTCATGGTGTGGGAAGACCAGATCGAGTCCTCCGCCGTGGATATCGAAGGTCTTACCGAGGATTCGTCGGCTCATCGCGGAGCATTCAATATGCCAACCGGGGCGACCTTTCCCCCAAGGACTATCCCACGCGGGTTCGTTTGGCTTGGCTGACTTCCAAAGAGCAAAATCGCCAGAGGATCGTTTGCGAGCTGCCGCTTCTCCCCCTTCACCTTGCTGGGCATCAATACTGCGATTACTTAGCCGACCGTATTGCGGATCTCGCGTAACATCGAAGAACACATCGCCGCCGCTAACGTAAGCAAAAGACTGTTCGACAAGCTCTTGCACGAACTTGATAATCTCATCCATGTTCTCAGTGGCGCGAGGCATGTGATCGATTTGATCGACACCCAACGACTTTAGATTCGACAAATAGTCGGCAGTCATCTGCGTGGCCAGTTGGAACATCGAGATACCGCGAGCTTTAGCGGAGTTAATCAGCTTGTCATCAACGTCGGTAATGTTCACAACCCACGTGACTTCATAGCCACAATACGTCAAGTAGCGTTTGACCGTATCGAAAATCACTGGTCCAACCATGTGACCGATGTGGGCTTCGGCGTAAACCGTAGGCCCACACAAATACATTCCAACTTTCGATGGCTCGATCGTTTCAAAAGGCTCTTTGACTTTTGAAAGGGTGTTGTAAATTCGAATCGTCGTATCCGGATGCGATTTTTCGGGCGATACGGTCGTTGCGGGAGCAGTTGCTGCGGCCATCGTGCTTTACCAAAAGGTGAAAATTCAGGGGGGTAAATCGAAAGTTAAATCGATTGCGTGTGCCAATCGGCGATGTGAGTATAGGAAGTCTAGCGAACTGACTAAACCCTGATTTTTGTGTTTCCATTTTACTGCGACAACCGGCCGCGAAAACATTGCTTACCGTTACGCCGGGAATTGAAGGTAATTGAGGCTCGGCCGCTTCCCATACTAGCATCGCGAAGCTGTTGATGTTCGAACTATAGATTTGCGGCCTGTGCTTTTTTGTGTTGCGTTTAAGGCGGAGAGGAGGCGGAGCCTTCGGTGGGTGGTATTTCAGGCTAAGCCTGGAACGAGGAGGCACAAGGAGTTGCCGTAACGTCGGGACGTCAGTTTACGGCTTATAACGTTACCTCTCAGCCAACGGCGGGAGAAGACGTGTCCAGGTTCGAAACGCCTGGTACACGGCTTGTCTGCAACGGTTGGTTCGTCGCGATTGCTTCAGGGGATCGGGCCGGCAACTTCACGATGCATCTTCCGGATTCAATCTGATTACGTCGCATCTCATTGCCAATTTTAAAAACATCATTTCCTTGCTCGGCCGCAAGCTGATGCCGAATAGCTCTTATCTCATCTGTGATGGCGTTAGGTATCATCTGCGATTCCAAGAAGTTCGTCAGGGGTACAAATCGTCGGCGGCTCAGAACCTGAATCTCGGCAAACGGCTTCGATTCGCTTACGTAGCGTGGCATTTGCAATATGTTTGAAATTCCATGTCAGCGGATTTTTTACACCGTTTGTTGCAGCAATTGCAATGTGAAACGCGTCGCGAGGCTCGCTAGCGGGAATCGCATTGGCAGCGATAAGAGCGGCAACAAGCGAATCTGTGACGGTAGTGCCCTCCAAAAGGTCGAGATGCTCGACAACATCTAGTCTTTCTTGGGCGGCCAACATGTCTCCAGCACGACACTCATCGAGTACAAGTTGGGAAATAAACACTTGATAATACTGTGATCGGTTTTTCCACCAATCGCGAGTCGATTGCTGGCGAGCGGCAACAATTGGATCAGCAACCAGCCTACCAGAGAGCTGGCCGATGATGGTTGTTTCGATGTAGAGTGTGTCCATAGTCTTATTCTACTAAAACGAACTTGTTACGGTGTTGTCGGTGGGCGGAGAGGAGGCGGAGCCTACGGTGGGTAGCATTCCAGGTTGAGCCTGGAACGAAGAAGCCGCCTGGAACGAGGGGCATCTTCAATCATGAAAATTTGAAGAAGAATCACGGTAGTGTGGAAATCCACTATTATATGCTCACAAGTACTGAATCCGCGGTTTAAGACTTTGAGGGGAATGCAAATTGAGTACAAACTCGCTGGTAACATCGGACGTTAATAGCAATCTGTCGAGTGATGCTATTATCAATTCAGATCACTACAGCCCCGACTTAGCCCCCACGACACCTCAACAGCGGACCTGGGCGACCAGGGATTTCATCGTCCTGTGGATTTCACTGGCCGCTTGCATTCCAACTTATCAACTCGCTTCTAGTCTGATCCAGCAAGGGATGAGCTCTTGGGAAGCGATGTTTACCATTTTGGTTGCGAACTTAATTATCCTGGTTCCACTGCTGCTCAACGCACATCCGGGAGCGAAGTACGGCATATCATTTCCCGTATACTGCCGTGCATCTTTTGGGATACTCGGAGCGAACATTCCCGCTTGCTTGCGAGCACTCGTCGGTTGCGGTTGGTTTGGAATTCAAGCTTGGATCGGTGGCTGGGCAATTTACAAGATCATGACCGTTTTTATTCCTTCGTGGGAATCGCAACCGCCGATCGTAATGTTAGGAATCAATCTTCCGCAACTGCTTTGTTTATTGTTCTTTTGGTCGATCAACATGGCCGTCGTCTCAATGGGTATCAACTCCATTCGATATCTCTTGAACATTAAAGCGCCTCTTTTAATTGTGCTTGGAGTGGCTATGTTGGTCTGGGCCGTATACGCCGCCGATGGTTTTGGGCCACTTCTTAACAGGCCATCAAAGTTTGCGACGGGTGGATCGAAAGCAGGTCAATTTTGGTCCTTCTTCTTTCCTGCTTTGACTGCCAACGTTGGCTTTTGGGCAACACTCTCTTTAAACATACCGGACTTCAGTCGCTATGCGAGATCGCAAAGAGATCAGCTCACGGGTCAAACGATTGGGCTTCCTCTAGGCATGGTTTTGTTTTCGTTTATCGGTGTCGCTGTAACCAGCGCGACTATCGTGATTTATGGGGCGTCAATTTGGGATCCAGTAATAGTCCTTAGTAAGTTCGAAAACCCAGTCGTTCTGGTTGTATCACTCGTCGCAATTTGTATCGCGACCTTGGCCACCAACATTGCAGCAAACGTGGTAAGCCCGGCTAACGATTTCGTCCATTTGCTGCCGAAACTCATTTCCTTTAAAACCGGCGGATGGCTGACTGGGATCCTTGGACTTTTGATACAACCCTGGAATTTGATTTCCGAGCCTGAGGGATATTTCTTTATGTGGCTTATCGCCTATTCATCGCTTTTGGGTGCAGCAGGAGGAGTGCTCATCACGGATTACTACTGCGTTCGACGAATGCGATTGAATGTTGTTGATCTCTACAAGACAGAGGGCCAGTATTGGTACAAGAATGGATTCAACCCTTGGGCAGTTCTCGCGATCGCCGCCGGTATTCTTCCATGTATTCCGGGTTTCATCGAGGTGACTTACCGATCAAGTATGACGCCGACCTTCTGGACCGATATCTATCACTATTCATGGTTCGTCAGCTTTGGAATTGCTTCGATTGTTTACTTATACGCGATGACTCTGTTCGATCGATCGGCTTTTGAAGTATCACGACGGGAAGGTTGAAATTTGCAGTTCCACACGTAAGCCGCGAGCTTAGCGAATCTCGCGATACCCCACGTAAGTGCGGAAACAGCAATTCTGCTTGTCACTCCATTCCGGGATCGAATAGCTTTTTATCAAACTGCTGAGCCAACTCACCGGCGGATTGCAGGGCATGCACTAGCTTCTGCAATCGAGCGGCTGCCGGATCTAGTCGCTCGGTAACGAACTCTTCACCACGTTCGTCACGCCAAACTTCTTGCAGTTTTTGCGACTGCTCTTGCCAATCATTCGAGGCGGCTCGAATCCTGTTCGCACACCCCAAAAGATCTTGTCGCAGTCGCATAATCGGCAGCTTGTTATGAAGATGAATTTGCGAGCAAGTCGCCGATTACTTTGCTAGTGCCAAGGTTTGAATATCAAGACCGGACGTCGGAACGTTCGGCTCGTTAATCACAGGTGCGTCGATTGCGCTAGCAAAACGACTGGCGCGGTCTGATTGGCCGTCCATGACGAGTAAACTTGCAAGCACCTTCAACTCTGGCTTTCGATCGGTCTCTTTCGACAACGCTTGTGATGCGATTGTGTTGAGTAACTTATCCATTGAACCCGAGGGAATCGTCGCAACAAATGACCGGATTGAACCACCGGGTAAATCGTTACCGTTAGGATCGGCTTGATTCATTTTTGCGAGTTCCAGATAACCAAGAACTTCTGTTGAGTCTGCCTTATTCAAAGCACCAAGTATGGCCGCACGAGTGTAAAAATGGCCCGGTAGCGACTTGTGAGATCTCATCAACTGCTTGGCAGCAGCATAGCCTTCAGCGGCACCGCCTTGCCGAGCCATGTCATCTATCAACGCGATCGCTTCGCTGGTCCATGCATTGGATGGCTTGTAAGCGATTCTCGGAGGCGACGAAGCAACTTGCAAAGCTTGGCGTGTGTTCGACACTTGAAGCATCAAACCTTGGCCACTTGTTGTTGGAACATTCAAACGAGGAGTCGTCGAGCAAACAGGAAAACCGGTTTGATAAAAGACCGGAACTATTGGCGGCGGGCAGTGAGGCAGGCAGTACTGGATGGGCTCATAATAAATTGGAGCACAGAAGACTGGTCGATAGACAATTGGGCGGCATCCAACCGGATTAAAAAAGACCGGCGAGACCCCGAAGCCGCTGTGGAAACTACGATGGACCGGAAAACCAAATCCCACCGAGTGAACTGGCGAGTAGAAGGACGTGTGCCGAAAGCCCCCGCCCATCCCGTAAGCTCCCCAAGTGCCCCCCCATCCCGAATTTCCAAACGACGAACCAAATGACGGGCCGAATCCAAAAGTACTTCCACCCCAGTGACTTCCACCCCAGTGATGCCCGTGCGGCCAGTGAGCGTTGGCTTGCGAGCCTGTGAACGCAAACACGACGGTTGATGCGACAAGAAGCGACCGAGGTACGAGGAATGACTTGAAAGCAGAAGCTAGTTTTAGAAATCGATTCATGGTCACAATTCCCTGAAATGAGGTGCTTGACTACCATCCTTATGATACCACGGAGAATGCGGAGGGATAACTAAATTTTTGCTGGCATGAACTGACGAAGGTATCGATAGCTTTGCCGGAGCGACTCGATTCGCAGCTCCAGAGAGCCTTCATACGAGCGATCCTCGACCTCAACACAAACGCATCCGTCATACTCGATATCGCCCAGGGTGCTAAAAAACGCCCCCCAGTCGACCTCGCCTAGTCCGGGGAGCTTCGGTGTATGGAATTCGTTTGGATGAGCAAGAACTCCCACATCACTGAGCCGTTGCCGGTCGATGCGAGCATCTTTTGCGTGGACGTGGAATAGCCGCGAGGAAAACTCCCTCATCGGTGCCAGATAGTCCATGAACTGCCAAATCATATGCGAGGGATCGTAGTTGAGCCCCAAATTTTGAGAGCTCAAATCGTAAAACAGTCGCCTCCAAATTGCGGGGGAAGTCGCAATGTTTTTTCCACCGGGCCATTCGTCGTTCGAAAAAATCATCGGACAATTTTCGATTGCGTTGCGCACCGCGTTCGAGGCGG
>JANODQ010000722.1:0-7878 GCA_031412775.1 Pirellulaceae bacterium
CCGTAGTCTTTAAATGTTTCGGCAAACGGTCTACCCCAGTCCTTCGAAGTTCCACTTGGAACCCGACTTGCAACCCGTTCGATGGACTCGTCGTCAGCATGAACCCACAGTGTTACGCGGCCTCCATACAGAATCGCGTCATTGGTTCTCCCGATCCCTTCCGCGAAACTCTTGGCGGGAGGGGGGGTCGGAGCGGTACCATGTGCCGAATCAATCTGATTCAAATCAAAGCCGAGTTCAAAGAGCTTATGCAAACTTGTTTCGACACTTCTGGCGACAACTTGAAGGACCCCCGCGATCGATCGTGTTGGTGCTACACAAAGAGTCAGATCTGCCGGAGCGATCGAGCACTCCTCCGCGATCATCTCACAGATAGAATCGCTCGGTATCGCATCGCACTCGAGAACTCCTACCGCCAAGGAGTCTTGTTCTTCGAGAGCAAGACTCTCTAAGACATGCTCCTTACCGCGACGAGCTCGCATGGGGCCCGATCCCATCGCAAAGAACTTATCCTTCTGCACGGGCCAACCAGCATACTGAGCTGCCATGCAGGCTCGCACCGGATCATCGGAAATGACCTGAACCAGTGGATAGGGGCCGATGCTAATATCACATGGAGCGAGAGTTACCTGAGCAAGATTCGCCATACAAACTCGAGCGAGCAAAAGACCTGCGGCGATTCCACCGGTCGTCTGCACCCCAAAATCGAGTACCGTCGCTCCGCAATCGAGTTGGTGAGAAAGAATTCGAAGTGCTTTCGAGTTTTGAGCCGCCTCGCGACAAAGCGATTGTGCGGGACGGTTGATGGTGCAAGCGGTCATTAGCTAATTAAACTTTCCATGCGTGTTTGGTTGTGGCCTGATGAAGGGGTATTTTCCCTGAGCCATAGGCGCTCGCCTCGGGTGCTATCTGGTAAATCGTGGCGAAGTCGAAACCCGTGGCTATCGCCATCGGCTCAGATTTTATCAGCATCGTCCGAATGTGCTTTCCGATTGTAATGTCTGTAGGTCATTTTGATCGCGACAAACGAAAATCTCCATCGGCCTCAGAACCAAAAAAACAGTCTGCCTTCCGAATTAAAGAGGTAAGGCCACTAAAACTTTAGCTGAACTGCGAAAGAAGCTGCAATTGATAAGGCTTATTTCCGGCATGAACCTAAACCTTGTTGCAGCAGGTCTGAAAGCAAGCGATATCAATTTTGATAGGAGATATAACCGAATAAATGTAGAGTTCGCGTCCCTGTAATGGACAACCAAGCAATGGTCATCGAGTAAAGCCACTACGAATCTGACTCTTAGAACACCGTCGAGTTTTTTACATGCGCAGCACTTTGCGAAAATGGACTTATCGACGCATTGCCGTTCTGAGTCTAATAACAAGCGTCTGCTGCGCGGGTCGGTTGGAGGCACAGCAGCCTCGTGACTTTGGAAAGCCTGTCCGAACGACTGTCTTGCCAAGTGAGATTGCAGTCATCGATCGTCGCGATGCTGAGTTTGCGCAGATCGCTGAGGACGTAGAACGTCTTCAATTGCAGCAGAGTCTATTACGTCGTGTCGTAAAAGTCGTCTCGCCATCGATCGTACATATCGAAGCCATCAAGGAAACCAAGGGAGAAACTTCTCTGACCAGTGGTCGTGCCGAGTCGAAGCGAGTCGAAGAAGCTGGTGCGGGCGTTTTGATGTCGATCCTCGGCGATATCTATGTCGTGACGAATCGGCACGTGATTCATTCAGCAGCTATGAACGCGATTAAAGTGGAGACGAACGACAAAGTTAGGTTGCCGGTGAAACGTGTTCTTTCGGATGCTTCGACCGACACGGCTCTATTGCAAGTGACTGGTCGCGGGCTGTTACCAGCAAGACTGGGTGACAGTTCAGAGATCGAAATTGGTGACTCGGTGTTCGCGATTGGAAGCCCGTTCGGTCTCTCGCATAGCGTTACTTCGGGAATCATCAGTGCAAAAGGTCGCAGGAACTTAGAGCTTGGAACTCGAGCTATCGACATTCAGGATTTTTTTCAAACGGATACCGCAATCAACCCAGGCAATAGCGGTGGTCCACTGCTGAACATGCGTGGTGAAGTTATTGGAATCAATACGGCGATTGCGAGCAACTCCGGTGGCAACGAGGGGATTGGATTTTCAATTCCGATCAATCTTGTATCGCAAGTAGCAAAACAGCTTGTCTCCAACGGCCAACTTCAGAGAGGCTATCTAGGAGTGGTAATGGACAATCAGTTCGATTCCAACAAAGCCAAACAGATTGGCTTGGATCAGACAATGGGTGCGTTGGTAAAGGCCGTCAAGCCGGGCTCGCCAGCAGAACAAGCGGGAATACGTCCGGGCGATCTGATACTTGAATTCAATGGAAGCTCGATTGATAATGATGGTCATCTTGTACAAACCGTGGGGCTTACGCCAACAGGTCGCTCGGTCCCAGCAATCATCCTTCGTGATGGACAACGTTACGAGGTAAGCATTTCGCTTACTGAGATGCCTACTCTGTACTGAGTGATTTTTTAGGGGCGATATTCCGGGAGAAGGAAATATCATCTTGCCGTTAACCGCTCTTCGACCCACTTTTGAAATTCATCTTCCATTGGACCGCGATGAAACTGACAGGCGAATCCGCCTGATACTTAAGCAAGAATTCTGGAAGCCAATTAGTTCATCATTCGAACGGTACACCGAGTTGCACGTTCCCAAGGACGAGGTTCGGTACTGGTCGCCCAATCTCTCTTTGCTGGTTGATCACGATAGTGGAAGCGGGACTCGAATCTATGCCCGTTTTGCACCCCGACAGGACGTTTGGACATTTGTTTGGGTGATCTATATGGCCCTAACTTTCACCGCGTTTTTCGCGATGATTTACGTTTATGCCGTGTCGCTGATGAAGCAATCGACTTGGATGAGCGTCGTCCCGATCCTGGCGATCATTGGCATCGCGATGCTTCATGTCGCCAGTCGAATCGGGCAACAGTTGAGCTCGGACCAAATGGTCATACTCCGCGATAATTGCGATCGACTGCTAGATCAAGTTCGCGACATGCGCGATCCAAAAAACAAGAACACGATTGGTTAGGATAACCGATTAGGCTGAAGCAGTTTGCTTGTTCGCCTTTGAAGTTGACGTTGCCAGAGAGGTGATCCAAACGGTCAGGAAACCTAGCGGAATCGTAAAGAGCCCTGGTTGACTCAGTTGTATCCATGCGTCGTTTGCTGGAAGACCATAGACCTTTGCATAGGTGTCTGCACACAAAAGAATCCAACCGAGCGAGCTGAACAAACCGACCAAGACTCCGACGATAACGCCTTGCTTGGTGGTCCCTTTCCAGAAGAGCAGCATCACAAGCGAAGGGAGATTGGCTGAGGCGGCAATACAAAACGCCCAGCCGACCAAAAATGCTACATTCATCCCTTCAAACAGGAGGCCGAGCAAGATCGCGATCACCCCCACGACCACCGAAGCGATCTTGGCAATCCGAACTTGTTTTTCGCCGGATAGTTCGATCCCCATGACGCTGCCAACCAAATCGTGAGCGATTGTTCCGCTAGACGCGATGATCAATCCGCTTACCGTACCTAGGACGGTTGTAAATGCGATCGCCGATATTGCTGCAAAGAGCCAAGATCCGAATGACTTTGCAAGGAGTGGAGCTGCCATATTCGGATCGGTAACGTCAAGTGCACCGCTGACCATCGCCCCGAGTCCGATATATAGGGTCAGAACATAGAAGAAACCGATTGCTGCAATACCGACGATTGTACTCTTGCGAGCTGAAGCTTGATCCTTGACGGTGTAATAGCGAATCAAGATGTGCGGCAGCGATGCTGTGCCACCAAAGAGTGCGAGCATCAGCGAGATAAAGTCTAGCTTTTCGATCCATCGCTCGCCGCGAATTCCTTTGAACGTCGGATGGTTACCGGGCTGCAGAAGCTCACGGCCTTCCGTAATTTTGGGGGCAAACGTTCTCGTCGCGAAGCCATCGACCGTGCTTTTCGTTTCGGTCCATACTTCGACTTTCGATTGCGAGAGAACCCGCAGGTATTCGAGCGGTCCAAGGGGCCCGGTCTGCTTCGAAGTTTGATATTGCGTGGGGAGTTCTGCGACGCGTCCAACTGAGCGCAAGTCATGCTCTCCGGACCGAGTCCCCTGGGGCTTGCCATCGATCCAGCGACCTCCTTCGCGAGACTGAACAACCATCACATCTGAAATGTTGTCTGGATTCGACTCGAGTGCCGACATCGGTTCTCGAACTTCTAATCCGCGATTAAGAATCATCACGGTGAGTATCAGAGAGAAGACAACCAGCAAACCACCTTTAATGAATTGCACATAGGTTGTGCTGACCATGCCAGCGGTGCAAACAATCATAATAACGATGCCACCGACCATGACCACGCCTACTGAGTATGGCAAACCAAGTAGCGGTTTAACTAACGCACCAGCACCCACCATTTGCGGTATCAAGTAAAAAATACTGACCAAAAGTGTGCTCAGCGATGCGACGAGTTTGATACCTTTGGAGCCAAAGCGGCTATCGAGTGCATCGGCAAAGGTGTACTTCCCCATTCGCTTGAGCGGTTCTGCGATCACCAGAAGAGCGACCACCCATCCTGCCAAGTATCCGATCGAATACAAAAAGCCGTCGTATCCAAAAAACGCGATCATGCCGCAGATGCCGAGAAAGGATGCGGCTGAAAGATAATCTCCGGCAAAAGCGATTCCATTGACGAACCAAGGAATGCTTCCTCCTGCAGCAAAAAATCCTTCGCTAGATTTCGCTTTGGCACCTAAATAGAAACTCAACCCCAGCGTTAATGCGACGATTGAAACAAAAACACCGATCGCCAAAAAATTGGATTCGTAGATCATCAGCGACACAACCGACCGTAGAGGAATGCAAGAATGATCGCGCCCAACATCAACCCCATGCCGAACCAAATCGACATCGGAATTGCAAGCCACTCCCATGTCGCTAACTGATTCACGAAGAAAGCGCAGATGAGAATGAATGCGGCATAGCACGAGCCATAAACTGCGAGCAGTCTCAGACCGATTGCCGTTCTCCGAGCGATTACGTCTGAATCCTCGTCTTCGACCGTATTCGGACCATGCATGGCGGGAGGATTTCAGCTAAGGAGAGGGAATGACGAAGCAAATCAATTCGCATCATAATCAAGAACATCTGCCATGTGGCCTAGGCATCCAGACTTTTACGAGATTTTACTCCGCAAAGATCCGGAAAGCCTTTTACCATATAGCAACTGAACCTTTACCCCTCAGCAGGACTATTCTACCGACGGAACGCGCCCATAGAACGTGCACTCGTGTTCGTGCCTACAACAACGTTGTTGGCACTCGCTAGCAGCAATCGCTTACTGATGATTTGTGTTTCACCAAAGTTGTTTGCGACCGAATTCGCCGTCAGGTTGATGTTGGAGATCAAGTTCGGTGCACCGGTTCCCGTGACGGTTCCATTGATTGTTCCGGGATTCGTTGCAACGCTTGTAAAGTTCGATGGTTGCGTTTGTGTGATTGTATAGGTTCCCAGTGGTAGATCTGCAAAGATGTACTCTCCATTGGAATTGGTCGTCGTGTCTCGGGTGACGACTGCATATGTTACTGCTGCTGTACCGCTTACTCTGATCGCAACATTCGGAATCCCAGTATCTCCACTATCGAAGATGCCGTTATTGTTAAGGTCGTTGTAAACAAAACCTCGAAGGCTTGCGACGTTGAGGACTGTTGCAGAAGCACTAGCCGCATTGTTATTGGTATTTGATTCGCCGGCGGCCGTTACGGTCACTGGGTTGGTGATCACAGTCGCATTGGGTGTGTTGTTATTTACTGTTACAGTCAAGGTGATCGTCGCTGGACTGCCACTGGATAGAGAAGCAATCGTTCCGGTAACTGTTCCGTTGTTGTTCGTAAAGGAACCTGAAGAGCTCGTGGCTGATACAAACGTAACGTTACTCGGGAGAACATCCGAAATGCCAACGTTAGTCGCAGTGGAAGGCCCTGAGTTCGTCACGATAATAGTGTAAACGAGTGGTTGGCTCGATGCGATAGTAGTTGTGTTGACCGTCTTGGTGACCGTAACATCAAATGTTCGATCGACGGTTGTATTTGCTGAACTTGTCACACCGACGTTGTTATCAGGGCTTGTCAGTGTTCCTACGTTCGTCACCGCTCCCGCGGTGGCCGTTGCTGCTGCGTTAACGGTCAGCGTAATCAGTGCACGGTTTACGGTTGCGCTTCCACTGGCAAGCAAAGTTCCGAGGTTCGCTTCAAGACGGTTGTTTGTCGAGTTGAAAGTCACGGTTCCAGTTCGGTTCGTACCATCGTTCAGCGCGAACGATCCGCTGACAAAGGTGATTCCCGTAGGAAGCGGATCTGAAAACAATACGTTCGGTGCGTCGGCAGAGCCTGCGTTGAATGCAGTAATCGAATAGGTGAAGTTGGCTCCACCTGCAACAGCGTTGGATGGACCCGTCTTGGCAATGTTCAGCGTGACCACTCGCACTAGGGTATTTGTGTCAGTTGCCGTATTGGGCCGCGAACCTGTTTCAAAGGCTGGATTGGCAGGAGTAATAGTAACCGTATTGGCGATAGATGTTCCTGTCGCATTGGCAAGGACGCGAGCAATCAACGCGATCGTCGTTGTGGTTCCCGAAGCGATAGTCGGTATCGTACCGGAGAATGTTTGCCCAGCGGCTGATCCGAATGCGGTGCCACCAATGTTTGCAGATACGAACTGAAGTTGAGCAGGAAGCACGTCACTAACGGCAACGTTCGTCGCCGCACTTGGTCCGCTATTGTTGACTGACAATGAGTAGGTAATCAGATTTCCAGTCGTAACCGACGTTTGACCGTCATCTTTCGTGACAAGAAGATCAAAACGAGGCTCGACGGTTATCGGAATCGTTGCAATGTTGTTTCCTGAAACCGTATCGTTGAAGTTTGTAAGCAAGTCGGTGCGAATCGTCGCCGTGTTGGTTGCTACCCCTGTTGCTGCGGTGTTCTGAACCGTAATCGGAATATCAACTGTCGTCGTTGCGTTGGCACCAAGTGTCGCAATTGTCCAAACTAGGTCGGCCGGTGCGGTTCCTGTTGCTACCCCGGATGGAAGAGTCCCCTGCAAGAAGTTTGCTGGGAGGTCATCATCCACGCGAATGTTCGTTACTGTAACGGCACTGTTGTTAGTGAGCGTAAGTCGATAAGTGAGAGCACCGCCAACACCGACTGTCGTTGCGCCGCTTACGATCGTTTTCGTAATGCCCAGATCGATATTTGGAACCAACGGTGTCGTGTTATTGCCAGTTACTGGCGCACTTTCCGCGTTGTCCGCGGTTGCTGTATTGGCTGTTGTGCCTGTGTATCCAACTCCGACAGTCGCGATGATTGTTACCGTAGCGATCTGTCCAACCGCAAGAGTTCCGACGTTCGCCGTCACCGTTGAACTAACGACCGAGGCTGTTCCGCCAGTCGCAGATGGGCTAGTGATCGTGTACGTCCCGGTTGCGTTACTTAAACCTGTCGGCAATGGATCGCTAATCACGGTACTGGTCGATAAAGAAGGACCGTTGTTTGTTACAGTTAGCGTGTAGGTTATCAGATCGCCTGTACGCACCGCGGCTGGGTTTGCTGTCTTCGTAATCGACAGTGGCGCAGAGACAAAACCAAAGTCCCTTGAAAGATTCGTGTTTGCATCTGAATCACCATCGTTTACAGGAGCAGAGTTAGCGACCAGCGTTACAGCAGAAACAATCCCAACTCCGGTTAAAACGGTACCAGTGTTGCCGTTATTCGTGGGTGCAGATCCTGGGATGGGACTTACCGAATGATTAAATAATGGCGATGATGTTAGAAACTGACT
>JANODQ010000723.1:0-5828 GCA_031412775.1 Pirellulaceae bacterium
TGTTGCGCAACAATTCTCGTTTCCCATCATGTACATGGTCATGTACGTGATGGGAAACGAGAACTGTTTACGCCCAGGATTCAAGGGTTTCGATATCCGCTTGGACGGCCGAGTCGAGATCGCCGATGCTGCGCGACGTCGACTTATTGACGTTCAATAGTTAAAAAAAGATCGTCGGGTTCATTCTCGCGAATGAACCCGACGATACGAGGAAAAGTCATCTTGATGGTACCAAGCTTACTTCCGCCGAAGATCCGGCTTGATCGCACCTTCGCTGGCGTAAGACTTTATCAGGTACTTGCGAAGCGTGGTGGTAGATAAGCCGAGCTGCTTTGAAATGTCCTTGAGCGGCACCTTTTTATCATGGAGATCGCGACATTGAGCAACCATGGCGTCGGTGGCTGCTTTACGAGACGCGACTAACTCACCGCTTTTGGATGACGCATGTTGAAGCGCCTTACTAATAACAGGGGTGGAGCACCCGAACCGCTGCGCGAGCTTCAGCTTGCTCCAGCCTTGGTTAGACAGAGTCAACGCTTCATCGGCGAAGCCATCCAAATCAATTTTCGGTTTCCGCTTGCCGCCACTACGCAGCTGTATGTCCAACGCGTCGGGATGTAGTTGTAAATGTTGCTTTACGGCCGAAGCGATTGTAGGACGCGACACACCAAACTCACTCGCGAGTTGCGTATAGGATAATCGCCCTTCCTGTCGGCGTTGAAAAATCGCGTCCGAATTTGTCGCGGCCCAAGATTTCGACTCGGGAACCTTCAACTGTATCTCCCAGAACCATTCGTCGCCAAGACCTGCAAATCGATCAGGATTAGAAGCCAATTCACTGAGTATCTTATCTGCCTCTTCGTCTATTCCATCGTCGATTCGTACCCTCGACCGTCGTCGAGAAGGTTTCGTCAGAGTTCCATTTTGATCAACAGTGTCCGGACTTAGAGAAACTATCGTATCAATTGCCTCCGGCGCGAAACCAAGTTTGCACAAACGAAGTGTTATGTTGCCTGATCGGTCGCATGATATTCGATCAATGTAACGCGATAGCTCGCTGTTAACGCGGGACGCATTCTCCGAGCCTAGCACTTGATCTAGCTGCATAAGCTTTTGGTAAACTTGGATCGGCTGAACGAGCTTTGACTTCGATGATTCGGCTCGGTTTATTTCATCGATTTGACGGCGGATCTCTTGTTGTTCTTTTGAACAACTATCGAAGTTTTTCTGAAGATTGTCACGTAAAGATATCGGTATGCTAGGATCACCCAAGCTTATCAACCAGCCCCGTTTTAAGTTCTCCAACCGATCAAACTCGTTTTGAAGAGCAGGGATGGCCTCGATGCCGACAGTCGCAAGCTGTTCGACATGCTTTTGAACTTCCAACGTCAAATCGTACAACCAGTCTGGAATGCACTGATTTTGTGCAAATTGTTGATCATCGCATTCGTCGCATTTGGGGAAAAGTTTTTCACGTATGGAATCGATTACCCGCTGCCAGAGCCATTCTTCTGGTACACGTATGTGATTTCTACACGCACCCGAATGATTAGCTCTACAATTGTAACCGGGGTAACTACGGTTCTCTCCACCAACAGAAGTATATTTCCCCGCAGAAGATACGTTCATCCTCATGCCGCACTCGCAGAACAACAGACCACTGAGCGGATACTTTAAAACCATTCCGGGGTTCCGTGCTCTCAATAGTTTCGAGCTCGTGCATGACTTCATACGTCGATTGGTCTTGAACTTTTCGCTACGCTCCTTTCGAAGCGTTTGGACATTGTCCCAAGTCTCTTTTGAAATTATCGGCTCACAGAATTCCGTGATTAACGTCATTTCGTTACGCTCGTTCGGGACGATAATCCGGGAGTCTCTTGCAATTTCTGTAGTGTTCTTTTCCCAAAGATAGTCCCCTGTGTAAACAAGCGAACCGAGCCAATATGCGATGGTAGAAGCAACGATTTCCGAGCCATAGCATTTTAGGAATGCCTCGTCTTGGTTGAGTTCCTTAGCGATTCGATGACTTCCCCACCCACGATCCTCAGCAAGCGAGAAGACCCGTTTGATGATCCAACTCGTTTCCGGATCGATAACTAATTTGCTGTGACCAAACTCTTGTCGATCGCCATTTGCCTTCATGAATGCTTCACGTTTGTATCCAAATGGCTCTGGCCCACCTGGCCTGTGTTTTTCCTTTAAGACGTAACGTTTTCCACGTAGTACGTTATGCCTTTTGGTTCTGTGTTCTGAACTCGCTCGCCATCCGTGAAGAAATGCTATTAGCTCACCCGACTCATCTGTTGGGTCGTCGAAGTTTGTCTGCGCAGTTAGCACCAGTACGCCATCATCGCGAAGACTTCGTATTTTACTATCAAGCCCCTCGAATCGTCCAAATCTTTCCACGGTGTCCACTAGAATTAGATCGACGGAAAGAACTCCGCTTCTAATCAAGCTCAACATTCTCTGAAATTCAGGCCGTTTTCGTTGCAACCGACCAGAGATACCCCTATCAATAAACAACTTGACTTCTTTCCACTGCAATCCTTGTAGTTCTATCTCTCGACGTATGTTGGCTATCTGCTGCTCAGGGCTGTCGTCTTTCTGGAGGTTCTTTGTACTCATTCTCGCATAGATGACGTACTTGTAACGCTGGTTTTTGTCAAACTTACCTTTGGCCATGGTCATATGCTCCGAACTATTTTTCTCGGTGGATGTGGGCTGCAATGGCGTTTGCTATAAACTCAACTAAACGTTCGCGACGTAAGCGTCCCGTCTCGCGGAGAACCTCCTTCGTATCGGCCTGGGATAGGGTGCTTGGGAGTGCCCCACCTTCCGATGCAATCATGGAGGCCAGTTCCGAGAGAACTTGGCGACTTAGCCGATCAGTTCGCTGACGATCGGTCGAAAGTTGAATTAAAGTAGCGTCGGCCGTTGAAGAACCACATAATTTTTGCGAACTAGTCATAGATGCCTCATGGGTGAAGCACGCATACCAGTCGAAGTTTGCACACACACAAACTCAATAACTAGGCAAATGCGCGCAAGTAATTTCGGTAAGAATGAAAAAACTTTGAAGGATCAGAAGCTATTCGGGAATCCCTGACTGCTTTCGAGGCTATCGGTCCATTGCAGAACACTTTAGGCGAGAATTCCAATGCACAGAAAATGCATTGTGCTGGGCGTCAATGACCGACGTCAGCAAATCTACAGGGGCCCCTAAGAGCAATTCGAGCGATGCTTAGATGCGGGACCTGACGTCGAATACATTTCGATGTCAGCGGCCAGTCAAGCCAAATAGCGACGGTCTCTTGAACTCTGACGAATGGTATGCCTGCACCTCAATCAACTCGGCTGTTTAGATGGAGTTGCTTAAAAAGGTTTACCACTCGATTATCATCTTCATACGTTATCTGTTCGGTAGATCGTAACGTAGGCTGTATCTTTCTTTGATCCGCAACGGTTGAGATGTGATTTTCATATTCGCATACCGCAACACAATACCCTTGAAGAAAACGCCTAAAGGCTGTTCCACTGGTCTGATCGCTGGGGCTTGCCTTGATTGCTTGGGCTACCAACAATCGACCTGTTTCCGTTGAGACGAAAAGGGTAGTTGCGGGGTGGAGTGCAAAAACATGACCGTGAAAAAGATGGTACCGATCTGTCACTTTCGTCGCTTCGATCATGTGATCAAAGTGCCATAGTCGATTAAACATTTCCGACTCGTCAGAGAGACTGAACTTTTCTTTTAGTAGTGGAAGAAGAACATCCCACACAAATGCATAACATCGATGTACGGCGGCGCGAGCTTCGTAGGAAAATATGTCCAGAACCGTTTTCTCTGTTTCTTTTCCGCTGCGCCGACCGACTCGATTCATCTTATCACGCCATTTCTTTATTATGGCGTTTAAGCACTCTAGAGGCGCACGTCGAAAGTGCTCACATGCATTGCCAAACAAATATTGAGTAAATACGTCATACGTATCACCAACTTCATTTCCGTATTCTGGTCGCCCCAGCAGAGCTTTCGTTGAGTTATAGAATTTATACATACTCATCTTTTTAAGCATCGAACATTTCAACATTGTATTGAGATCCATACCATGTTGAGCCTTGGTAGAATCTTCAGAAGCAATCGATTTCTCCCAGTTTTTTCGAGGTCTTTGGTCTTTGAAAATCGACTTCGAACCGTTCTTTCGCATTTCAGGCAGCAGACAAGCTAAAATACATGTCTTGACGGTCGCATCTACGTTCAGATCGTCCTCTCTTGCATCCCGTGCGCGAAGGTAAAGCGACCAAAAGCAATCTATAAGCGAGAAATGATTCAACGAGTTTGATTCAGTCCCGTAGATGGTCGCTGGTTTCATCCAAAATTGGTCAATTGCCAGATCTCCGAAGTTGGCTGGTTTTCGAAACAGTTCGAATTTGAATAGCCTTGGGTCTTGACGGGGGATATCGGGGTCATTCGCCAAAAATAATCTGATCGGGATACGACTATCCTCGGGTACATGTAGATAGACGACTAACTCGCTCATTTTCGAGTCTTCTGTCGAATGCAATTTTCCCAAAACAACACCTATTCCTTGGATGGACTGAGCCTTAGCTCACAAACGCTCCTGTGACGCAATCAGCTTCTGTCGCTGCGAAGCTATCGCTCCAAAGCAACGAAAAAACCGAAACAACCTTAATTTTAGATCACGAGTTGCCCGGATTACTAGATTTCGACGGCTGCAACCAATGAATTCTTGAAGATTTTTTTGGGACCGTAGTTGAAGGGACAGGTCGCAGCCCATTCGTCAAGAGTTTTCTGATTCCCCAGGCAGCGAGTTAATGCCTGAGGTCGTCACGAAAGCGTCCAATCGCAATCACTACGAAGCCAAGATGTTTGTTCTCGCTCGCGCGCAAATGCCTACATGGTAGCGAGCTTCAATGGAATGCGCCCCTAAACTCGCTTGGTGAGGCGCTACGATCGTCTAGAGAACAAAGCAATGATATCGATGGATCGAGCATTCACGGAGGATCCGTGCAAAGACTGCGAGGTACCTGATGGCGTACCAAACTGGCTGACGGAGGAGATCATTTGCGAAACAATTCGCGTTTGGCAGCCCCACTATCAAGAAAAACTAACCAACGAGGACGCCGTGGGGATACTCATGACATTCTCACGTCTGTTTGACTGCATCGCCAGTTAAGCCGAAGCAAATCTGATACTGAAAGGCAACGCCCGCAAGGAAATCTCTTGTCGGCTCACCCACGCCGAGTTGCAATTGCCCGGAGGCACGCGAACAGACGCGTGACTCTGCCAATTCAAGCACATCGCCCTCGACGGTGCTGGGAAAAACCCAAAATGCCGCTATTCAGAACTGGTTTAGAAGCATCACAAGCCTTGCATCCCAAAATCGGAACTCGGCTCGAAAAAGTTCAACTGGCGTCCTGTCGCCTCCATCAAATAAACCTCGTTTTTCCCAGGGAAAACGAGGTTTTTTGTTGGTTTTTCGACACCCGAACTACCCCCGTTTTGCTCGATTTTGCACGGCTCATGCGGTTCGGAAAATGTACCGCAATTTCCTGCAATTGTGGTAGGTTGGGGGTCAACAGCTTGCATCAACAGTTCGCGCCAGAGTGCGCTTTTTTCAGACGCATTTTTGCCACTCACAGCGGCGTTAAAGTCCTTCTCGGTAACCATCAGATAGTTCCGCTTGGCGGTCGATTCGTTGTTACCCATCCAGGCACAAACTACGTGCGTTGGGAAGATCGCTTCAAGCTCGGTTTGTCGGCTTGCTCGCATCGAAAGGAACAACCTAGCCCACGGTTTCAAGCCGGCCTTC
>JANODQ010000724.1:0-17797 GCA_031412775.1 Pirellulaceae bacterium
GGAGTCGCCACCGTCAGCAATCAGCAATACGTACCGTTGAACCCAAGTTCGGGCACTAGCTATGACGCGGGTGATTGCGTGCTCTTCCACGGCGGAACATTCGGCCTTGAGTACAGTTGGTAAGTGCATCAAAGTGTTATAAACACGTCAGCCATAAAAATGGGTTAGACAGTGTTTGGAATTTGAGTCCTAAAAACAGAAGCGATCCAAGTTCTGTTGATAAAGCCGTCGAAGAATCTCTTCAACGGTTTTTTTACGCCACTGTTTGATGAATCGAGCCTGAGGCGTAAGCCGATTTTTCCCATTATCGCCTCCCTAATAGCAGGGCCAAATCCCAGCACGCTAATGCAGTTCTTAAAAACCGCTCTCACTGTAACTTTTCGAGCGAGACTTCTAACAGAGCCGATTCGCATCCTATTTCTTCGCTGAGACATTGTAGAAAATCTTGCATGATCTTCAATCTCGCTGTTGCAATCAAACTTCCGCTTTTGGTTTTCATCGTTGATGGCAACCGAAGTAGCTTGCAAAAAAAGTGATCGACTGCAAACTGACGATCATCGGCCGTCCTGGTGACCGGAAAGGGTTCTTCGACGTGATAGAGATTTTGCTGCAAATGCCCAGTCGTCATCAAGCATCTAGCGATCCCGATTGCACCTAAAGCTTCCAATCGATCGGCGTCTTGTACAACCATCGCTTCGATCGAATTACAAGCTACGTTCGCTGAGAAGCTATGCGAAAGAATCGCATGATGAATGGCATCCAGTTGGGCGTCCGGATAGCCAACACCACGCAGCAACTTCATTGCATGATCAGCGGCCAACCGTGAGGCAGTCGATCTCGTTGGCGAGTTCTTCGCAATCAGCACACAATCGTGCAACCAAGCGGCCGGAAGTACGACTCGGCAGTCCGCCAGTTCGAAACGTAAAATTTCCGAAGCGTTTCGCACTACACGTTGCACATGATCGATTCCATGCCCAGGATCAGCCTCTCGCATCGCTTCAAACGTAAGGGCTTTGAAAGGTGCGAGCCACTGGGCGTTCCAAGAATCAATAGTATTCGAGCTTTGAGTTGTCATCGATATGTAGGCTTAACGTAGAGCATAGAATCAGGGTGTGGAACCGTTTATAGGAAGCGTAAACGATTGGTAGAACATAGCAATCCGAATCGTTCTCGGCTCATAGTCGATTCCTTATGTGGAACGAGCCATTTCAATACGCTATACTACGCGAATGATACGACGCAAAAACAAATCGAGGATAGCCGGAATTTGGATAGTAACCATTTTCTGCTCTATTTTTATCTGCTCCATTTTTATCGGGGTAGGAGTAACCATCTTGGTGAACTCCTATCTGCTGCCATACTGGTCACTTGTTCGATCAAACAGTTGGCCGCAAACGCAGGCCGTTATGGAGCGAATCGAGATCGCCGAAAGCCCAGGTGATGATTCGACTTCGTATTATCCCAAAGCGGAATATCATTACACAGTCTCTGATGTAATGTATCGCGGCTCTCTATTTTGGTTCGGCCAAAACAACGCGATTAACAACCGCACACTCGTTGAAGATGCTACGAGTGCGTTTTCTGCCGGTGATGAATTCCCACTGTTTTACAACCCATCCAATCCTTCGGAATCGGTAGTCGTTCGACAAATCGCGCCTGGTAGTTGGTTCCTTGCCGCTCTTTCATCCGTTTTTATCGCCTTTCCACTCGTTTTTATCTACGCGGCCATGTCCGCTTCAGCGAAAGCGAAGAAGCCGACATCAGCGTTAGGCGCGGTGCCTTTAAGTCTGGCGGGTACTCCAAGAGTTGATTCCCTCGCTTTTCATAGCGACACGTCTCCTAACGAAATTGATGACCCCTATAACAATCAACCCTATATGGTAAAGCCAACCACCAATCAATTGACCAATGCGATTTGCTTATTCATCTTTGGCACGATTTGGAACTGTCTCGTGGCAATTTTTGGGTACGGAGTCGTTTTCAAAGCCGGCGGTTTTAATTGGTTGCCAGCACTTTTCACAGGTGGCTTCTTTCTCGTTGGGATCGGTATATTTTGCGGAGCGATCTACTGTCTGCTTGCATCCTTCAATCCCAAGCCAACAGTCGTCTGCAGTCAAAGCCAAATTTATCCAGGATCCGAGTTTGAGATCAGTTGGACCTTCGCGGGCAATACGGGACGGATCAAATCATTGAAGCTATCTTTGACTTGCAGCGAAACTGTGACCTATCGCGCCGGAACAGATACGAGAACCGAAACGAAAGTTATTTCCGAAGACATTCTGTTTGAATCGAGCGACCCAAGCACGTTTGCTGAAGGATTCGCTCTTACAAAAATCCCGATTACATCGATGCACACATTTAAATCCCCTAACAATGAAATCAAATGGACCGTCAAATTAGAAGGAGATATTCCAATGTGGCCGAACCTGAACGAGGTTTTTGATATCAAGGTATACCCACCTCAGATTGCAAACTTAGCCTCATCGCAAGCCGCCGAAGAGGTGCTTTCATGATGCGATTTGAGCTACCGAAAGGGATCTCGGATTTTAGTCCCGGTTCGATGATTCACGCACAGTCGTTATGGGAATTCGAAAAAACACCACGATCGATTACTGCTAGATTAGTCTGGGTCACCGAGGGTAAAGGAACACAAGATTCGGAGACCGCAATCGAAGAGACTTGGATACCAGAGAATAACAACGGTTCGCGGCAGTTGTCATGGGTTGCTCCAAGGTGCCCAACGACGCATAGCGGCACACTCATTCGCATTCACTGGCAAATGGAACTCGAAAGCGAATCTCCAGAGGAATATACAGAAAGCCCTGTATCCATTCGAGAAGTTCATCCGCCAGATGCGTGATGCATTTAAATCATCCGCTACGAATACAAACCCTCGCTTTTAAACGTAGACGAAACTCGGACCTATCAAGTTTCCGGAATCCGGCACAGTGGCTTTCTGTCCTTTGGACCTTTGAGGAGATCGGCAATGGTCGTGTCCCCGAATGTTTCTTCGATAATGCGACCTACGTCATCTAACTTTTTATGAAGTGGGCAGAGGTTCTTTCCATGCAGTCCAAGCGGACATTGATGAAACCTTTGAATTGGATTGATCGTGTCGATAACTTTCAAGATGGTTAACTCGGTGGCCGGAATTGCCAGAATGAAGCCACCATTGATCCCGCGCTGAGCATGGACCAGTTTCGCTCGGCTTAATGACTGCATGACTTTTGCCAAATATCCAACAGGCACCTGCGTACTTTCGGATATCAATGCGGTTGTTTGAGAGTCGTGTTGACTTGCTAAAAACACGACAGCCCGAAGTGCATATTCGGCAGTTTGAGAAATCATATCTTCTGTTGTCTTGGGATTCAGGCAAAGACGTTATAATCAAAAAAGACTTGTGCATCCAGTAATGTAATATACTGATTTTGTAGACTTCCGCGTTGCGTAGAATTGCACTCGTACTAGCTTTGTTTTTAAACCGCTACATAATCGCCTTTCGCTCCGCGAAGGTAGCGTCCGCTCGCACTGCTTTTGCTGAGCAAGAGGCGACTTTAGAAACAACGAGTGATGGCAGACAGCGAGAAGCGATCTTTCTACACCGAACAATGTCCTGATAAAGAACAATGTCTTAAAAAGTTCTGAAAATGTATTGGTTAAACCGGATGAGCTGACGAAGTTTTGCAGTTTTTGTTCGCATCAATGCTTCGCTCGATTTCGATTTATAAGGAATTCTTCTAGCGACGATACTTTGGTTTACGCGATGGAAGCCAGTCAGAAAGGCTTCAAAGACAAGGTTACAAGGATGTTAGTCAACCGATTTTTAGTAAGTGGCTGCATAGCAAGTCTGCTTGGACTTGCTACGGCAAATGGTGGTTGGGAGAACTCAGCAGATACCGGCGAAAGCTATTTCGAGTCCGTATCGAGTGGCGTCGAACTGGCTTCGTGTACAACGACGCCGAGCTGCGTAGATGATTGCGATCAGAGTTGTAACGGATCTGGCTGCGAAGGATTTGGCCTGTGCCAAAAAAACCGCTGCGGTGGTCTACTCGGATTGGGAGTACTTCCAAACATTATAGGCTCCATTAAACCAAGCGAACACGAGTTCTGTGACTTCGTAAGCCCGATGACCAATCCGGTCTATTTCGAAGATCCCCGCCAGCTTACCGAAGCCCGCGCGATTTTTATCAACCACAAGATTCCCGCCTTGTTGGGCGCACCCTTGGGAAGCATTCAGGTATACGCAATGCAAGCTCGAGTGCGACTATCGCAAAACCTATCCTTGATTGCGACCAAAGATGGTTTCATTGATTCCAACAGCACGTTGCTACAAGACGGCTGGGGGGATATTTCTGCTGGCTTAAAGTACAGCCTGTATCGAAACTCGCAGACCGGTCGTCTCTTGTCTGCCGGAGCACGATTCGAAGTTCCAACCGGTTCGCGTCAAGCACTCCAAGGCAACGGTGATGGAGTTCTGGATTTATTCTTGACCGGCGGCATGCGTATTGGAAATGGTGCGCACGTTCTGAGTGCAACTGGTTTCGTCCTGCCAATGGATAGCCAAGCTGAAAACCAAATTTTCTATTGGTCTAATCACGTTGATAAGCGAATCGGTGGATCAAACTTCTACGCATTCAGTGAACTGAATTGGTACAACTACATGAAGAGCGGAAGTAACTTTCCTCTGCCTGTTGAAGGTGGCGATTTGATTAACCTAGGAGCCCCTGGGATTGCCGGAAACAACATTGTTACCAACGCCTACGGCTTGAAGTACAAGCCGACCCGCAATCTTGAAGCGGGCGTCGCTTGGGAATTCCCACTGACTGAACGCCGTGGAATTCTAGACAATAGGCTCACTGCCGATCTGATCCTACGCTACTAAGGCAAGGACCGGATCATCAACCTTTTGCAAAGCCGCTGGGCATCGCGACCGCACGCGATCTCAGCGGCTAGAAAACTAGTCACCAGCAGCTTCCTAACGTGGTGTTTTCGAAGAGGCACAACCATTGGCGTTTAATCAGATAGAAAGTGGACCCGTCCTCAAGAATGATCCGCGGTGGTGACACCACGCGATGGAAGCCACTTTTGCAAACCACCCGTCGAACGGAATCCACAAAATTATTATCGGACAATCTATTATGGACGTCTATATCCATTTGTCTTTACTTGTTTTATATTTTGGTCTGAGACAAGCAATATGGGCATGGGTGATTTTGGTTAAGAATGTAGTCGAGGTGCATTTAAGTACGGGAAGACTTCGTAAATCAAAACCTCGAAGCGTGATTAATCACAACACTCCGGGAGTGCTCTTTCTTGCAATCAATGTCCAGTGGCGGTCGGAAGTTTGCTCAATGGTCACGGGGCTGATACCTACGTCGTTGGCAAGCAATTGAATTTCTTCGATCGTTAGCGATGCGAGGAGGCTTTGACGCAGGAGTTGCCGACCTGATTCGGCGTGGCTGGCTGCGTGCTTGTCAACGATTAGTTCGACTTGCTCTTTATCGAGCGGTCTCAACAGATCGCGGATAAATAACAATCCGTTGGGCCGAAGAATTCGCCATGCTTCACGAAGAACATCTGCGGGATTTGGGACGTGGTGGATGAGAGTGTTCGAAAAGACCGTGTCGAAAAATTCATCTTCGAACGGAAGCTTTTTACAGTCACCGTAAAGTAATTGAATTCGGTCTGTGAGTGTGGCTACCTCGATGCGATAGCGAGCCAGCTCCAGCATTGGCTGCGAGGCATCTGCAGCCATGATCCGAGTCGACTTGGGGAGAATTTTGCAAAGCTCAATCGGAATCAATGCCGTTCCTGTTCCCATGTCGAGTAAGTCGTTCCCGACGGGTTGGTTTGCGGCAAGATCTTCTGCGAATCGAAGGTTTACCATCGAGTGATCCATGGCGTCATATTCTTCAGCTTGCGCCCAAGAATCCATGAGTTCGGGTTCTAGTGATCGAGTGAGTTTGGAGGGGAAAGTCATGGTTTGAAGGCTATATTTTTGGGTTTTGCTGTAAAAAACGGGCCTAAATTATCATTTTCGAGCTCACATGGACGCTCGGAACCCCGTTGGACTTGCTGAAACGACTGATTTTTACCATACTTTCGGCCACATCAACATCCGCAGATTCCAACCACCGGCGACGATCGTACGACGCCGGTTTTGCTTTTATGCAAATGGATTGGAACGGTCACACTGAGCACACGTGCTCTTCGATGACCTTGGAAAACCCTTTTTTAAGAGTGGCAAGTCTGTTCGTTCGTCAAGTACGCGAATCGTCTATAAGCCAATAAGGAAAATGATAGTATGGCACGTTATACAGGTCCCAAGGCTCGTGTGAACCGACGATTCGGAGCACTTTTATTCGAAAGCGCTGGAGCAGTTCGAGCATTCAGCAAGCGTGGCGAGAATCCGCCCGGTATGCACCCGAAGCCACGCCGAACAAGCAACTACGGTATCGCTTTGGCGGAGAAGCAGAAGATCAAATACTACTACGGACTCGGCGAACGTCAGCTAAGACGTTACTTCGATGACGCGGTAGGTCGCAAAGGCAACACCGGTGAGACGTTGCTACTTATGTGCGAACGACGCTTGGACAACATTGTTCGACGCGTTGGCTTCACAAAGACTCGTCCTCAATCCCGTCAAGGAATCGTACACGGTCACTTCTTGGTCAACGGAGTCAAGGTTTCGTCCCCTAGTTTCATTTGCCGACCTGGCGACATCATCGAAGTACGTAATCGCGACTCGGTGAAGAATATGTATCGCGGCGTGATTGCGAACTTCCCACCGACCCCTATGGATTGGTTAAACTTCGACACAGAAGAGCTTCGAGTTACCGTTGCGGGCAATCCGGGTCCAAGCGATATCAGCTTGCCAGTAAACGCCAACATTGTGGTCGAATTCTTGTCGCGATAGTTGTTGCGATCAAATAGCAGCGAGTGAAACGAGTCTGCACAATGCAGATTTGTTTCCCACATGTCTTTCCTCCTGCACGCTTCCTTCATGGAAGCGAAGGGCGACTTTGTTTCGTGGACATGAGATGCTTATGCTGATAAATGGCATTGAAATAGTCGATACGTTTGCGGAAGCATTCGACATGACCGGAACGCGAATCATCATTACCGCAGCGGAACCACTTTGGGCTCGGCGAGCGGCAGAAGCAATGACCGGATTTGCGACGAGCGTGATTGGTTGCGGCGTCGAAGCAGGCATTGAACGCTTCTTGGATGGCACTCAAACACCCGATGGTCGGCCCGGCGTGAGCGTTCTGATGTTCGCTGTTTCCGGAAGCAAGTTGGAAGAACAACTCGTACGGCGTGTAGGCCAATGCGTGCTCACTTGCCCAAGCACTTCTGTCTTCGGATCGCTAGAAGGCCCTAAACGAATCGCGATGGGTTCTAAGCTTCGTTACTTCGGCGACGGCTTTCAGATCTCGAAAAAGATCGGCAAGAAACGCTACTGGAGAATTCCGGTGATGGATGGCGAGTTCGTCTGTGAAGAGAATATCGCTCGAACAAGTGCTGTTGGCGGCGGTAATTTCCTAGTGCTTGCTGATACGATTCATGGCTGTTTACACGCTTGCGATGCAGCGGTTCGAGCCATCAAACATGTGCGTGGGGCAATCACTCCATTCCCCGGCGGCGTTGCCAGAAGCGGTTCCAAAGTTGGCTCGCGATACAAGATGCTCTCAGCCTCCACAAACGATGCTTTTTGCCCAACGTTGCGAGAAGTGTCCAAGTCTTTAGTAGGCAATCAAACCAGTGCAGCGCTCGAGTTGGTTATCGATGGACTGACTCCCGAGGCTGTCGCAAAAGCTATGCGATTAGGAATCGAAGCGGCATGCGAAGTCGGGCCAGCATGCGGTGTCCGCCAGATTACCGGCGGCAACTACGGTGGTAAACTCGGCAAGCACCACTTTCATTTGCATCAATTGTTAACGGCTTAAACCATTCAAAGTTCACAACTACGAAAGAACATGATGGCGGACTTCAACTCTTGGTGCGTTCGGATCGGTATCGCCGCTTTACTGCTGTATCCGGTCATTCATGGCAACCGACTCATTGCTGCTGATAGCACGATTCCCGGGGAAGTCACCACACCTTTTCCGACCATATCGAACCTCGCGGTTGAATGGCAAATCGAAGGGGACGATAACTTGGATGCGATGTGCGAGGTTCTCTTTCGAGCGGAAGGAACTCAGGCGTGGCGGAAGGGTATGCCATTGCGACGAGTCCCCGCTGGTATTAGCCAGAAGACCGCCCCAATTGTTCATTGGACGAATCGACTCAGTGGAAGCATCTTCGATTTGGAACCAGACACAAATTACGAAATCAAATTGAACCTTAAAGACCCTGACGGTGGTGGGGCACAAACGAAAACTTTCGCACGCACTCGAAAAGTCCCAACGCCATCTGCCGACGCAAAGGTTAAGTACTTAGGCGTGGGGGAATTAAACGAAGCAAGACCTGGCGACTTAGTCATGATGGCCGACGGCAACTATGGCGCCGTTCGTTTTAATCGGGATGGAGAGCCCGGCAAACCGATCGTGTTTCGATCAACAACCGGGAAAGCCATCTTCACCGAAGTAGGGTTAACGGATCGCAAATGGGTTTATCTCGATGGACTTACGGTTAACGGACCCGTGCGATTAAACAACACTGAATTCTGCGCAGTTATGCAGTGCAACATCAAAGCACAGTGGGGAATCAAAGCCTATAAGCCCGGCATGCTGAATGGATACATTGCAGACAATATCATCACGGGCATCCACGCGTGGGACCCCGCAATCATGGGCGCCAATGGCGATAATGAAGGCGAAGGGATCGAGATCACTGGAAGCGGAAATGTCGTTTGCCATAATCGTGTCACTGGCTTCCGCGATTGCCTCTCACACATGGAGGACAGCGGAGCAGCACCTCAAATGTGTAATGATTGGTTGAATAACGATGTCGATACAGGACTCGATGATGGAATCGAGGCGGATTTCGCCCTGAGTAATTGTCGCATCATGCGCAATCGAATCACCAACTGCTTTGTCGGCATTAGTTCCCAACCAGGACTTGGTGGACCAAATTATTTTATAAGAAACGTGATGTACAACCTTTCTTACTGCGGGTTAAAGCTCCACCGTTTCAGTCAAGGCGATGTCATTCTTCATAACACGGTCGTGAAGGCTGGAGATGGCTTAGGGAACTACACAAGTGAGCCGTTTGATCACGCTCTGTTTCGCAATAACTTATTCATCGGCGGTAAGACTCCCAACGCCAAGTTTGGCGGTTACAGCCCTGGTTCAGGTCGAGCAGTCGACGTACAAAAGTTTGGACCTTACTGTAGCTTTGATTTCGATGCTTTCGGTACTCAAGGAACTCCCTTCGAAGGGAAGTTCTTGTCATCGAGCTTTATCAAACTGCCTGCAAAGCAATTTGAAGTGCATGGCGTTCAGCTTTCTGCCACCGCGATGGCCCAATTCGAAAGCGTCGCTTTCCCCTTCGATCCAAGCGTTCGTTTTACTCCGCCCGACCTTCGACCAAACCCTTCGATCAACTCTTTGGACGCAGGTGAACCGATCTCGAACATCAACGACGGCTACGTTGCCCAAGCACCTGACATCGGCGCTTACCAGGCAAAGCAGCCGCTGCCAGTGTACGGGCCGAGGGTTCCGTCGCCGCAACTACTTCCCGATACAAAATAGTTGGTCACCGGTCCTCACATAAAAGCGATCTTGGGCAACAGGAAATCCGTATTGCATAGGCCCGGAAAACATCGCAGCCGAACGTTAACGTTTGCCGCACTCCAAATTTGGACTGCTGTGACTTGTCGCAGCTTTCGGGCGAGCGATCCAATGCAAAAGAAGACTCCCGGTTTACCAAGCCCTCTAAACCCAAAAAGCCGAAGGAGTTGGTCAATCTAAAAAGCGGCGACGAGTCGCCGCACTCCAAAATATCAACAAAATACTCAATTTCGCTCAAGTTTTTGATTCTGATCTTGGGTTTACACGGCGTTTTTGTTAATGGAATGGAATGAGTGAATCTTTCGGAACCAAAAAACTGCAAGAACTGGGAAGTCTAAAGCTGCATTTGCTGCGGTCTGCGCGCGAGCTATCGATTCAACAGACCGAAGTCATGCAAAGCGATGATGTCGCTACGCTTCTAATTGTTTTGTCCCGAAAATCGGAGATTCTCGACACACTCAGAACATTACAAAATGATCTTGATCTGTATCGCGACCAGCAGCCCGAGGACCGCCAGTGGGATTCGGTTGAAGAGCGGCTAGCGTGTCGCCAAACATTTGAAGAAATCGATCGGCTATTGGAAGAGCTGACTCAGATGGACAATCAAGCGCTCGACCAAATGACACAGCAACGCGATGCGATGGCTAGCCAGATTGCTCAGTTTGCCACGGCAGAAGCGGTTCAAAACGCTTATGCAAGTAGCTTCCTTGGCTCTGACAACGACAACCAGTCCGAAGTTTCCTTAGGATTTTCATTGGAGGGATAACTCATGCTCGGATCCGTCTTAGAAGGTTCTGCGATACCCGCTTTGGAGCAAACCATTCAGTTTGCAGAACGACGTCATGCGTTGCTTGCGTCCAACATCGCCAATGTGAGCACGCCTGGATACAAGACTCGTGATCTTTCGGTCAAGAACTTTCAATCTAGTCTTCAAGAAGCGATTGCTGCGACTCGTAGCGGCGATCAGGGACTATTGGCTAGTGATTCATCCGAATCAAGTGACGGTCGAAGTGGTACTATCGCAGGTATCTCCAAATCACAAGCAATGGAAAACGTTCGGGAAAGCATGAAACAAATTCTCTTTCATGACGGCAGCGACATCGGATTGGAAACACAAGTCACCGAGATTTCGAAGAACCAATCGATGCACACAATGGCAATCGCAGTCATGCGAAATCAAATGACTCAATTTTCAATGGCGATTCGCGAATCGGTCAATGTTTAGAAAAGAAAAAGGGTCAGGTCTCTTTAATTAATAACCAAACAAAGAGACCTGACCCCTTTTTTTACACAGGAGCTTAATATGATATCTGCTATCGATGTAAGTACGAGTGCTCTAGTCGCTCAACGCGTTCGGATGAATACGATCTCGAGCAACATTGCAAACATGTCAACCATGATCAACGAAGACGGCGAAAACAAGCCTTATCAACCACGCTTCACCGTCTTCCAAACTGAAGAAGGTAGCGAAAGAAGCGGCATGGCCGGCGTCAAAGTTTCATCGATTGAAACCGACGAAGGCGAGCCTCTCTATCGATATCAACCGGAGCATCCACTAGCCGCAACTGAAGGCAAATGGAAAGGCCACGTCGCCTATCCGAACGTGAACATGAATGAACAATTTGTGGATGCGCTAGAAGCCTCGAGAGCCTACGAAGCGAACATCGGAGTGATGGAAGTAAGCAAAAGCATGAATCGCCAAAACTTAAGTATCCTCGCCTAATCGCATAACACGCTTTGTGAAAAATATGAGTCGTGTCTCTTCGAGATACGGACTAAAAAGTCCGACCTTTTTAGGTTCGGTATTAGGTCTTGAAAAAATAAGCATGTTGGTGGTTTCAATAACAACGAAAGTCAAATGCAGATTCGTCCTGATTCACTGTTCGCTCGATATGAAAGCCAGCTTGAAAAGAAGCGATTGTCGAGTCGTGACTCGGTTGGGTCGGAGATGTCATCGGGACTGAGTTCGGCAAACGCAACAGGCACGAAAGCGGCCGGCGGCAATTTTCTGGAACTCGTGTCGCAAGGCGTTGGGAAAGTTAACGAAATGCAACAAACATCGACGCATGACGTAGAGCGAATGCTTTCGGGCGAAGATGTCGAGTCGGTGGAAGTCTATAGCGGTCTCCAAAAGGCTGATATGGCCTTTCGATTGCTCGTCCAAGTTCGTAACAAACTGATGCAAGCCTACGAAGAAATTAATAGCATCAGAGTCTAGTAACCAAGGTAAAGTAAGATTGCGATGGATTTCATCAACCAATTAGTTGCACAGGCTCGCGGGCTATTCCTGTCGATGACTCCTGGAACTCGCGTGATGGCGATCATCATGGTTGCTGCGATCGCAATAAGTTCAGCATTTCTTGTTCGGGACAGCCAGCAGACCAAGATGGAACTTCTTTTCGGCGGGCACCTGTTTAAAGACTCCGAACTATATCGAGCCGAAACGGCGATGAGCAATGCTGGGCTACGGCTCTATCAACGCGACGGCAACCGAATCAAGGTACCAACCTCCGAGAGAGATCTCTATTTGAAGGCACTTTCCGAGGGAAACGCAGTACCTCGTGACTTGGGAAGCTCGTTAGAAAAAGCGCTGAGTGGCGGAAACTTTCTCGAGCCACTGACGACTACAAAGACTCGCATTTTGGCGGCTCGGCAGAACGATATAGCAGAAGCCATCGGAAAGCTTCCGTTCGTAGAGCATGCCAGTGTTAGCTATGACGAGCGACGCGATGGGTTTGCTACTCGCTCACAAAGCACCGCTGCCGTCATGGTATTGCCCAAAGTTGGATTCCAAATAACGGATCAGCATAAACGAGGCATTATGCGGCTAGTTCAGTCTGCATTTGCTGGGCTGAAATACGAAGACATCACGGTTATGGACCTATCCAATGCCAGTGAGATGAATGGCGAAACCGATCCGTTGAATAGCGAACAACAGCAGTACTACCAACAAAAGATCCAAGTCGAACAAGACCTTCGTCGCAAAGCGGTTAATCTGCTTGCGGATTACGGCGAAGTGCGATTGGAAGTGAATGTTGAACTCGATCCGACCCTTCGCGAAGAGTCAGAGAAACTTGCGTATGCAGACAAACCGGTAACCGTTCAAAGCACCACAACCAAGAAGGATTCCGAGGCAACTAAGACTACCGCTGGTGGACGGCCTGGGACCGAACCGAACGCGTTGGCGAACAAGTCGGCTTCGCTTTCGGGAGGTGGTGGCGATTCAAATAGCAAGACCAAGGAACAACAAGAAAGCGAGCGGAAAATCGTAGGTAAAGAAAAGACACTGACGGCTAAAGTTGGACTACAAGTGCTTAATGCAACACTTTCCGTCGCCATACCAACCTCCTACTACAACGTCGCCTATCGTCGACAATGGCAAGATTTGAATACGGATAAAGCGATCTCTGAAATAACGCCAATCAAGCCAACTGAATACACACAGTTAAAAAACGACATCAAAGACCGCATCCAGTCTTCACTCTCAGCCATTCTTCCTGCGCCCGTTGCCGGAACCAGCGGGCTCCTACGCGTCACTGTCACAGACTATCTCGATATGCCGGTCGAACCGTTGCCTGAAGCTTCGCTTGTTCAGACTTTGACTGCTTGGCTGGCTACTCAATGGCAGTCAGTCGCGATGCTAGGACTCGCTGCAGCAGCCCTTATGTCGATTCGATCCTTCGCAAAAGTTGGCGCCACAACTGACGACTCAGCCTTTGATAACGGATTCGGGATTCCTTTGGACGAAGCGACCGATCTCGATCTCGCAGACCTGATGGCTGCAAACCAGAATGCTCCGGGTGTTGACGCAAGCGGACAACCTATCATGGGAGGCTCCATTGAAGGCGGTGGATCGCCAGACGCAAAGCGGTTTGGCAATAAGGTGCCTTCGGGAAGCGACATCCGAGATCAGTTATCCGATATGGTTCGCGACAACCCTGACGCAGCTGCGACGCTTCTCAAATCATGGATCGGGGAATCGAACTAATGATTTCCAATCCCAGGAAACTCGCAGCAATCGCCGCGGCTTGCTTCATTGCGATGCTCGCAGGTTGCAATCGATCAAACCCTTATCTTACGTCTCAGACGAGCGGATTCCCGGCGGCTCCACCCACTTCATCTGGTAGCTTCGGCGGTATCCTTGGTCCGGGTGGCAATGCTACTGGAGCGAATGAGTTACTGGCCATCCAACAGCGTTATGAAGCCCGCGAGTCAGAACTCAACCGCCGTCTCCAAGCACTCGATGAAAATAATCGCCAGCTTCAGACACAGCTTGCTCAATCGCAACAGCAAATTCAAATAGCAGCCGACGAGCGTACTCTACTCAAGCGACAGTTGATGGATGTATCCGGCCAGTTGCAGCAGACACGTGTAGCAGGCTTCCAAACAGAGAACGAACTTCGTGGAGTCAGCGACCAATTTCGAAGCGCTCAGGTCTCCTCACAGTCGCGTGGTGGTGCTCGATTAACCGCCAACAAGAGCCTTAAGGAAGCTCCCGAGTTCTTAAAAGACCTTGGCTTTGCTGTACTCGATGATGGCGAACTTATTCGCATTCGAGTTCCGGTTGATCAGCTATTCGAGCCCAGCGGTAACACGCTTACATCGGGTGCTTCCAGCATCTTGGAACGTATCGCAGCAGCAATTCAACGCGAGTACCCAAAGCAACGTGTAGCCGTCGAAGGCCACACCGACTCTGGGCCGTTTTACGGCGGGAACTACACAACTCCTCAGCAGTTGTCCTCCGCTCAGAGCACCGCCGTGGTTGATTTCTTGGTGCGACGGAATGCTCTCCCAGCTAGCCAACTCTTCTCCCTGGCACATGCTGACAATCACCCCATTGCGAACAACGACACGCCCGTTGCTCGCTCGCAAAACCGCCGAATCGAGTTCGTAATCTATCCTGATACCTTCCGCTAGCTCGCTGCGCCAGGCTCATGAAAATGCGAGTATTATCGAAGCTAAGCTTTATGTTTCCGAGCAACGAATCTCAAAATGCGAGTTGCGGAATAGTTGCCCTCCCCCTACCTATTTAGACTCTCCGTATCCGAAACCTTGGCGGGTTCGGCTACGAAAGCGGAAAGACCTCCTAGCTTCACAGACGCATTGAACTAAATTATTGATTACTAAATTATTGCTTAGCAAAGGCTTCAGTCCAACAGCAAAGACACCGGCGATTGTCCGGAAATTTCAATTATGCAAAGTAAATTCATCATGAAAAACCTTCTACCAATCGTCTCTCTTATTGTTTTTTTATATGCTTCGATGCCAGTCATCGCAGAAGAATTAACGGCGAGCACAACAAACTTGACCAAGCCCGATGCGGATGGTTTCGTTCAGATTTTCAACGGTAAGAATCTCGACGGTTGGTCGGGTGATTCGCAGTACTGGTCCATGGAAGATGGGGCTCTAACGGGAGTTACTGATGGCTCGCTGAAGATGAACCGCTTCATCACTTGGAATGGATCGACTGTGCGTAATTTCGATTTGCAAGTCAAAGTCAAAGTCAGCGCGGGTGGAAATAGCGGGCTCCAGTATCGAGGCACCATGCGTCCTGATCTTGGGCCTGATATTGTGACCGGCTATCAATGCGATGTCGTCTCTAACAACCCCGACTACAACGGAATGCTTTATGAAGAAAAGGGACGCCGCATCCTGTCACATACAGGAGAGAAAGTTATCGTCGACGTAGACGGACAACCTTGGATCATCGAGAAGATGCCGGTTAAAGATTTCCCTGCCGATCAGTGGCACGACTATCGCGTATTGGTCCAAGGCAATCATCATCAGCACTGGATCGATGGTCATCCAACGGCAGATCTCATTGATTTGGACGAGAAGGGTCGCGCGTTAGAAGGTGTACTCGCCGTACAGGTTCATGTTGGACCCGCGATGAAAATCCAATACAAAGACGTGAAACTCAAAAAACTGCCAGATAGTCTCTCGCTCATTTCCGCAGTCGAGGCCAAGATTCCCGATGAAGCAGTCGGTGTAAAACCGCAAGGAAAAATCCCCAAAGACTGGACACCGCCTGTCTATGGAAAGTCCGCAAAAGTGAAGTAAGAGCTCCGAACTTGGATCGATTTAAAACTCAATAACTATTCTGGGTAGCCCACGTAAAAAAATCGCAGTTAGTCAGGACGCGTCTGCTTGGACTTAGGTAACGATCGAAGATCGATTTTTAGATACTTCCCAGTCAGGCTACTGGGGTTTGCGGCGATTGATTCTGGGGTTCCGGCTCCGACGATTTGGCCGCCGGCTTCTCCACCGTCGGGGCCCAGGTCGATGATCCAATCGCAGACTTTGATCAAATCCATATGGTGCTCGATCACAATCACTGTGTTCCCCAGGTCGACTAGGTTTTGTAAGACGCTTATCAATCGTCGTACATCAGCAATATGGAGACCGGTTGTTGGTTCATCTAGCACATAAAGCGTTTTCCCTGTTGAAACTCGCGACAGTTCGGTAGCTAGCTTGATCCGCTGCGCTTCACCGCCACTGAGTGTGTGACTGGGTTGGCCTAGTGATAAATAGCCAAGTCCAACGTCGACTAAGGCCTTTAAAATGCGAGACACCTTTGAGAAATTCTCGAAGAATCCAGCCGCCTCGGCAATGCTCATTTGCAAAACATCGGCCGCGTTCTTGTCCTTATATCGTACGGCAAGTGTACTTGGATTGAAGCGGCGCCCGCTGCAATGCGAACACTTCACAAAGATATCCGCCAGAAAACTCATTTCAATTTTCAGTTGCCCTGCGCCTTGGCAATTCTCACATCGCCCTTTTCCGGCGTTGAAGCTAAATCGACCCGCATTAAAGCCACGTTGTTTTGCGTCTCGCGTTTGAGCGTAGACGTTTCGTATTTCATCCCACAGTCCGGTATACGTGCTGGGCGTGCTTCGCGACGACCGCCCGAGCGATTTCTGATCTATGACAATCAGCTTGTCGATCGCTTCACAGCCTTCGATGGTTCCTAGCGATTGGTGCTTTAAATCAACCGTCGACGAACTTGCAGCCACCGGGCGTTTGCTATTCTTCAAAACTTCAGCTTTAGCAAGTGGCACAAGCGTCTCGTTGATGAGTGTACTCTTTCCGCTGCCGCTAACACCTGTGACGCCGATCAACTTTCCTAAGGGAATCTCCACGTCGAGCGACTTCAGGTTATGCCGTGAGGCCGATTTCACCGCGATTCTCGGGGTCCTTTGGTCCGTCATACGACGTTTGGGAAGTTCGATCGCTTGTTCGCCGCGTAAGTAGGCCCCAGTGAGGGATTCCTTGGCGTTGCTTACATCTTCCGGGGTTCCGATCGCCATGATCTGGCCCCCCTCAGGTCCCGCTCCTGGCCCCATGTCGACCAGGAGATCGGCTGCACGCATCATCGCTTCATCATGCTCGACCACCACCACGGTGTTTCGTTGATCACGTAGTTTGGTAATTGAATCAATCAATCGGTCGCTATCTCGTGGATGAAGCCCGATCGAAGGTTCGTCGAGCACATAGCAGACGCCGATCAGCCCCGAGCCGATACTGGCCGCTAAACGAACTCGTTGAAGCTCACCACCCGAGAGCGTCTTGGCGGGACGATCCAGCGAGAGATAGCCAACACCGACTTCGTTGAGAAACTGCGTACGATGGAGCATCTCCGCAAGGATTGGCTTAGCAATCGACGCTGCCAGGTTGCTAAAGCTGGGACCATCCAATTCCAGACTATTTAGCCAAGCGTGCGATTTCGCGATTGGCATGTGTGTTATCTTATCAATCGACAGGCCGTTCAGTTTTACAGCGAGTGATTCCTTGCGTAGCCTCGCTCCGTGGCAGCTTGGGCACTTTTGCGCAACACTTTGTTCTTCGTCACGAAGTTCTTCATCGTTATCGGTGTTGTCGTTGTCACTTTTTTTGTTCGAAGTGACTTGAACGTAACCAATGCCATCACATAACTCGCAAGCACCGTGCGGACTATTAAAACTAAAGATTCTCGGTTCAACTTCTGCATAACTAATACCGCATGCTGCACACGCATACTTCGTAGAGAACAGTCGCTCGATCGTCGTGAAGGTATTTTCACTATTGTT
>JANODQ010000725.1:0-2435 GCA_031412775.1 Pirellulaceae bacterium
GGCATTATGCCTGGTTACATTCACAAGCCTGGTGCTGTGGGAATCATGAGTCGCTCCGGTACGCTGACTTATGAAGCTGTTTGGCAAACGTCGCAACTAGGACTCGGCCAGTCAACATGCGTTGGTATCGGTGGTGATCCAATCATTGGGACGTCGCAAATCGACTTACTCGAGCTTTACGAGAATGACGATGCAACCGAAGTCATTTTGATGATCGGTGAGATCGGTGGTGATGCTGAAGAGAAGGCGGCCGAATACGTAGCCAAATACGTGACGAAGCCCGTTGCAGCCTTCATCGCCGGCGCGACTGCGCCTCCAGGCAAGCGCATGGGACACGCAGGAGCTATCATCAGCGGCGGAAAAGGGACCGCAGCAGAGAAAGTCGCAGCCTTGGAAGCAGCGGGTATCGTCGTCGCTCCATCGCCAGCCGATATGGCCAAGGCCGTCGCCGAAGCAATAAAACGCCGCAAGTAATCAGGTGAGGCTAACTCGCAGTTATAACGCGTCTAACAAGGCTGAAGTTGGTCATGTGCCAACTTCTACTCTGCTGAAAAGCGCAAAGTAGTTGTCCTCATAAATGCAGGACCAATTCCCAGCAGTCGGGACCGTTTTGTTTCGCAATGACTCATACACGACTGCGTCTTTGGGAACGATTACAAAGTCGTGCTGATACGCAGCCAATGTATCTTGCCAACCAGTGGCGGCCTCGTAGAAACTACGATGTTGTTCCATGACTTGCGGTTGGTAAGCAACTTCGTAGCGACCATCCAAGCTGACTTTTACTGCTGGATACAATCGCCACGAAACATAAGCTCCGCAATGGAAAGGGGTCATCACGTTCCCTTGGGCTTGATGAGACTCTAGGTAATCAACCGCTCCTTTTGGAAAGCCAAACGACGATGGTGCGACATCGACGGGAATGGTAGCACGATAGAATGGTTGATAAAGTGCAAAGCCAATCGAAACAGCAATTGCGAAGCTTGAGAATCGCATCCAGTTTTGCCGCGTGTCTTTAACAAATCGGACAAGCGATCGACCAAATGGGGTCGACGTTATCCACGCGGGAACCATTGCAAGCCAGACTACCGCATAGATTGAACCGTGGCGAATGTGTTTTAACGCCATGTACGCGGCCAATAAGCAAAAGAGCCACCCTCGCAATCGATCCCAACGCCTTTCTGTTGCTGCATAAGCAATCAACAACACCGAGCATCCGAAAGTCAACAGCGTTGTCATCGGATCATAAGTGAACCAGATCGGTTGCCATTCCAAGATTAACGGACGCGGCATCGTAATCGCCCTGATTAGATAAGAAACATACTGCCAACCCCAAGGATTCAAGTAAAGGCAGCACAAAGCAATCGGCGCGAGGGCGAATAAATGCCAAAGCTTTTCATATGCTTTTCGATACAGATGCTTCGACAGCAACACGCGTTGAAACGATTTCAAGAATCCTTCGTTGGGATTGGAAGCAGAGTCGACTTGGTGAAACTCATTTTTAACAATGCTCAGCAGCCTTTCAAGAGAATGAAAGCCCATTAATCCCAATCCGACCACAAATCCTGCGTGCATATTTAACCAAATAACATACAGCGGAATCCAAAACAAAATCCATTTGCGTTGTCCTCGCCAATCGGACTGAAGCATCAATAACGTGAGTGCAATTGCAACCAAGGTAAATAGCTGCGCGCGGAGCGTAGCGAATCCAACCCATAGCACGGGAAAGACGATTGGAGCCAGTAGAAAGAAGACAATTGGATGAGCTCCATTCCCTCGTGCAACTCGATAAAGAGTTACACTTAAAATGGCAATAAGGATCAACTTCAGCAAAATAATTCCGTCTAAGCCAAACGGACTCATCGCGGATACCCAGTATAAAGCAAACCCTGTGGCCCACTCGTGATGTACAGCAGGCGAAACAGTCGGCGTGTAAGCAAAGAGATCGTCAGTCGGGAATTTACCAGTCAAAAACCATTCACGAGCTAACGCCATTTCGTGAAATGCATCGTGCGTTACGTCGTGCATTCGAGCTATGTACGCCAGGAACATCGTTGCGGTAGCGATCGCTAGGACTGCGTAGAGCAGCACGTCGCGGCTCCGATTGGATAGCAGGTTTGATGCTGCCCAAGTCTTCAATAAGTTCAAAAATGGATTCATCACTTTTCTCTGAAAACCAAAAGCCGCACAGCGTATCTGACTCGATAAAAAGGTCATTTTCCCTGAGCCGTAGGCGCTAGCCTCGGGTGTTATCTGGCAAATTTTGGCAAAGTCGAAACCCGTGGCTACCGCCATAGGCTCAGGTTTCATCAGCAAAGCCGTAAACGCCTAGCCTCCGGTGCTCTCTGGTGAACCGCGGCAAAGTCAAATCGCGTGACTAGTGCGTTGTCCAGATTAGTTTTTAGGGGCAAGGCGAATAGTGGCATAGGCTTCCAGCC
>JANODQ010000726.1:0-3517 GCA_031412775.1 Pirellulaceae bacterium
GGAGCTTTGTCGTGAACATCGCTCCGATAGCCAGACGATGAATTATCTTTCTGCTGGTCGCGTAGAAGTTGTCAGCGAGATGCCTTTAGGAGAAGTCCTGTTCGACTTTTATGGCAAGCTGAAGATGATTACTCGCGGTTACGGTTCGTTTGACTATGAACCAATCGAGTACCGAAAAACCGATATTGTCAAAGTAGATATCCTGGTCAACAAAGAACCAGTCGATGCGCTTTCTTATCTAGTGCATCGCGAAAAGTCACGAACGCGAGCACTTCACTATTGCGAACAGCTCGCGGAAGCAATTCCTCGGCATCAGTTCAAGATTCCGATCCAAGGTGCTATCGGCGGCGAGATCATTGCTCGATCTACAATCCAACCGTTTCGAAAAGATGTGACCGCTAAGCTTTACGGTGGTGATGTGACTCGAAAGAACAAACTGCTTGAAAAGCAAAAGAAGGGGAAAGCGAAGATGAAGCAGTTCGGAAGCGTAAATATTCCTCAAAAAGCATTCATCTCCGTTCTTCGAAGCGATAAAGATTAAAAGTATAGTGGCATAGGCTTCCAGCCTGTGAAGCAACCATTCCCGCAGATTTGAAGCCTATGCCACGTGTACCGCAGAAACCTTGACTCACGCTTCCTCCCCTTTAAACGAAAGCCGCTCATGAGATCCTTCCTCTTTTTTGTGTGTTTGCTTAGCAGTACCTTTTTGCCTTCCGCCTCTTTGTTTTCTGCTGAATTGATTTCCGGCGCGAAGCCTAACGTGGTTTTCATTCTCGCCGATGACTTGGGATATTCCGACCTTGGTTGTTACGGAAGCGAGATTGCAACACCGCATCTCGATGCATTAGCAGCGAATGGTTTGCGATTTACACAGTTCTACAACACGACTCGTTGCTGGCCGACGCGTGGTGCGCTTCTGTCAGGCTACTACGCGCAACAGATTCACCGCGACGCACTCCCAGGAGTCCCCGGTGGCGGACAGGGAACGCGACAAAGTTGGGCCAAACTCTTGCCGGAGCGACTAAAAGCGGCAGGCTATCGAAGTTATCACAGTGGCAAATGGCACATCGACGGGAATGTACTTGCAGGTGGTTTTGATAAGTCGCTTCACACAAAGAACGACGGAAACTTTTTCACCGCTAAAGGAAACTACATCGATGACGTTCCTGTAGAGCCCGCCAAAGATGAAAGCGACTATTACGTTACGACAGCAACCGCGGATCATGCGATCGGTTGCTTAAAGGATCATGCTGCGAACCACCAAGGCAAACCCTTCTTCCAATACATCCCCTTCATTGCACCTCACTTCCCGTTACACGCATTGCCGCAAGACATTGAAAAGTATCGCGGCAAATATCTCGCAGGCTGGGACGAGACGCGTCAAGCTCGACACGATCGACAGAAAAAAATGGGGATTACTCGAACAACTCTTTCGAAACTCGAACGCGACCTGGGACCGCCTTACGCCTTTCCCGATGCGATCAAGAAACTTGGTCCAGGTGAAGTCAATCGTCCTTTGCCATGGATCGAGTTGACTGAGGAGCAACGCGAGTTTCAAGCAACCAAGATGTCTATTCATGCTGCAATGATCGATCGGATGGATCAAGAGATCGGGCGCATCATTGCACAGCTAAAAGCGATGGGACAGTTCGAGAACACGATGATTTTTTTTGCGTCCGACAATGGAGCGAGTGCTGAGATCATGGTGCGAGGCGGTGGACACGATCCAGCAGTCGCACCGGGAAGTGCAGCGTCCTATTTATGCTTGGGCCCCGGATTTTCCAGCTCATCCAACACCCCGTTTCGGCGCCACAAAACATGGGTTCACGAAGGGGGAATCAGCACACCTTTAGTCGTTCATTGGCCAGCAGGAATTTCGGCTAAGAATGAACTGCGCCATACCCCCGGTCACGTTATCGATATCGCTCCGACCGTTCTCGAACTTGCAGGACTATCCTTAACAGAAGTAGCACTTGCTGCAAACGGTGATGCGATTCCACCGGCTCCAGGAAAGAGCTTGGTGGCGGCCTTTGCCAAAGACACAACTATCGAACGTGACAGCTTGTGGTGGCTTCACGAAGGACACCGAGCGATCCGTGTGGGCGACTGGAAGCTGGTCGCTGCGAACGGAGAATCATGGGAGTTGTATGACCTCCGGTTTGATCGTTCCGAGCAAAACAATCTCGCTACGACAATGCCTGAGAAGGTAAAAGAGCTTGAGCAGGTTTGGGACAATCAAACTGCAAGCATGAAGGAGCTCGCGATCAAGACCATCCCAGAACAACCCAAAGGACAACCCAAAGGACAAGCCAAAGGAAATGGGAAGAAGAAAAATAATTAGTCGACATCTCATAAACGAAGAGCACATCACCGTGTATTCTTTAAGGCAATTTGCCGAAAGGCGTTAGCCGCATTTCTCGATAAATATCGAGCATTTGGGAGACCCCGGCTAATTGTTTATTTCAGCGGAAGATTTGTGCTGACGTGCTCAGCCAAGCTATGATGGTGCAGGTAGTAATAGTTCCACTTTCTCTAAGGTTATGACAATGCGGTTAGCACTTTCTTTGGTGGTTTTGTTTTTTGCGTCAACAATTGCGAGATCGTCCAGCGCTCAGGAGTATCTCACTGGTATTCAATGGCAAATGCCACCGATTATCAAAGCTGGTGCTGCCGATTCTCAACCGCCATCGGATGCGATTGTCTTGTTTGATGGAAAGGATCTATCGGCGTGGGAAAATGGAGAACAATGGAAAACCGAAGGCGGTGTCATGATCTCCGGTAAAGGCTTTGTGAAGACAAAGCAAACGTTTGGAGATTGCCAAGTGCACATTGAATGGACCGCTCCAACGCCTCCGAAAGGAACCAGTCAAGGACGCGGCAACAGCGGTATCTTCCTCATGGGTCGCTACGAGATGCAAATCCTGGATTCGTACGAGAACGAAACCTATTTTGATGGGCAGGCCGGGTCGATCTACAAACAGACACCACCGATGGTCAACGTGATGCGAACACCCGGCGAGTGGAACAGCTATGACATCGCTTGGACTTGCCCACGATTTAATGAGGATGGATCTCTCAAGTCACCAGCCGCGATCACGGCTCTTCATAATGGAGTTCTCGTTTTAAATCACTTTGAACTGCTTGGCGATACTCCTTACAATCGCCCGCCAGCCTACACGGCTCACGAGAGCGTTGGTCCAATCTCGCTTCAAGATCACGGCAATCCAGTTCGCTTCCGAAACATTTGGGTTCGCGAGTTGGTCCCAGCCAAAGGTGAAAAGACCCGCGAGCCCTTTATCCGCAAGGGTAAAGTAGAGACACCGATCGAGAAGAGTTAGTGAGCTTGGTCTCCAAGTCCACGCAAGTAGAAGCGGCTCACAGTGACTCGCGTTGTATCGCACGGTTCACAATCGACCGAGATTCGTAATAGTGGCACAACGCAACAGCAATCGCGTCGGCCACGTCAGGTGGATCAGGTGGTTCGGCGAGATTCAACTGGAGAGCAACGGCTGACTGC
>JANODQ010000727.1:0-4450 GCA_031412775.1 Pirellulaceae bacterium
GATAGTTTCAAAGGCCACGCCAACGCCCCAGCTCCACCGGCCGCGATCGTTCCGGCCGTTGTGGCAACATAGGTTCCGAACGTTTGTAATCGACGTTCGGCGAGCTTCAGGCCTTGCGTCAGCTGGTCACGGATCCGCAGAAGAACGTATGCTCTTCCGGCTTCGATGTCTTTTGCTGCCATGCTTTACGAATCCCTTCTGAGCAAAGAAAACTAATCGGCACCGAACAGGCCGATCAACGATCCCGATGCCGCTTCGGCTTGCAATGTTGGCCCCATAAACGGCCGCTTTTTGTAAGTCGCACGAATCGTTCGGTATTCCATGATGCCGCTGCGATTACGACGCAAGTCACGACGAAACCACTTTGTTGTGTTGAAGAACCTCTCTTGACGCAGAATTCCAACGCCACCCTTTTCCAGGCGTTCCGGTACCGTAGTGCGACCACCTGGGCTGAACTCCGCTTGATTCAATTTCACCGGTCCAATGATGACCGTTTCGTAATTCGCATCGGTCGCAAAGAGAATGTTCTTCAGCGTCGCGTAGGAATCGCTCGAGTGCACGCTCGGTGGAGATCCTGGCGCTGATACGGCTTTTCTGCGACGCAAGGTCTGGGTACGAGCTCGCCGTCGCACGTATGCCCCGGCCTTGGAAAGCCGACGCACATTGCGAACATGCATCTGCCTGAGAACGCGAGCTCGATCAAAGAAGAAATCTTTTGCCGATGCATCAAGGGTGATTCGTCCGGCTCTCATGATTTGCACACCTTTCCTTGCTTCACTAGCGAATCGTGTAATCGTTCAACGGCCGCAGCGTCAAAACTCGATCGACGTTTTTTCCGGCGTCTGTAGGGATTCAAACGGAATGGATGAATCGGTTCCGATGACTGGCAAGCGACCAGGAACGCCGTATGGTCCCATGCGTCTATCTGGTATTGGTCGTAGATCGCTCGCAGCTCACGCAACGAGTAACACCACGGATCAATCCTCAGCACGCCGACTAGCTGCCAGACGACGTGCCACGGATCTTGTTCATTTCTTGATCCATTGCTTCGTCGAACTCGCTCAGCGTTTTGGCGATTCCGATTGCGAGATAGTCTTTTACTTTTGGCCCGTTCACTTTCTTCAGAATTCCCTCCGTCACCGCCCTGGCGCTCTCTGCTGATTTCTCGACGAGCGCGGCCATGGCGGGCTGGTCGAGTCGGCGGAAAAAATCAATCAGGCCCGCATTCAACGCCGCCTTCGCACGCAAAAAGCTATCGTCATCACCAAGGATCAAATCAGAAACCTCTTCGTACGTCAGGTCTCCCTTCCACTGCGGCCGGAGCAGCTCGGCAAACACTTCCACCGTCTTCAGCGAATCACCAAACAAGACTTTCAGAAACTCCGGATCCATGATGTCGGATCCGGTTTCCTTTAGTCGCCTAGCGTCACTAAGCTTAATCGCGGTCCGATACTCTTGTCCGTTGACTGCTTTCCAGACGAGCCGGTCGACTGGGATAGTGGAATCACTTGCATTTGTTGCGGTTGTGGACTGTTCCATGACTTGCTTTCAATGAATTGTTGGAGGGTTTCACCGATATGGATTGGCATTTCCAGTTGGGATTCATCCGCAACCAATGCCGTGTTGCGAATGGCCGTGACCTCATCAGGCTCCGATGGATCAAATGCCGGCTTACCCATTGCGGCCCATGCTTCCACCAGGAACCTGATAGGGACTTGCTTGAAGGAACTCATCGCTCTCTCTCTCTCTCGAATTGAATTTGAATGCCTTACAACAAACGACAACCGAATCGAATTACGCCACAGCTGCGACCGTTACACTGAACGCTGCGATTTCGACTAGGTTGCCGGATTCCTCGTGATCGACTTCGACCAGGTTTACGTCGTAGGAAACGCCATCTTCGTCGGCTTCATCACGATCGAATTTTTCAACGACCACAGGACCTCTTAGGCCCTTGGCCGCAGTACCGATCGCAGTGCTTCCCGTAGGAGCTGTGAGCGGTTGATTGGCGAAGAAGACATCCAAAACCTTCTCGTCACGGTTCGATTCTTCCAGCTTGTCAAAGATCGTATCTGCCACGCCGGCTCTCTTGGCTTGATACTTGAACGCAAACGAGTACTCCAGATAGCCGAGCACTTTCTTTTTGTTCTTCGCACCTCGATACATTCGATCGGAAGAACCACGCGATTGCGGATTCTTAACGTCCGTGATCCGGTTCAACGCTGTCCAAACCGGAGTCGCATAAGTTCCGGTATTCAAAAACGCGACACACTTACGACCTGCAGCACTCATGACTAAATCCCTTCGTCAAAAAATTCTAACTTGATAACACTTGTAAAAATCTGATACTCCAAGAGCATCGACGGCACATACAGCAGCGGCCGCGTCGCATCCCGCAGCACCCATCTATTGGCGATACTGCTATCACGAACAAAGCCCCCCTCGGCAAATGGAACCAGCATCGTCTCGACCACTTCCATGCAAGCATCCAAGAACGGGAGGTTCTCGGTTGGATCCGCATAGTCCTTGCTCGTCGGAGGAAGCCCGCGTTGATAACCGATGTCGATCGATAGTTTGCTTGAATCCACTTTATTGATTTGTTTGGCTTCGTCGGCCGACACCACCACGAACCACTTACCATCCTTGACCTGAGCCGCATCGTAATAGGGCATGTAGCGTCGAATCAGATTCGGTGATGGCGAGAGGTTCCCATTGATCAATGCGATCAACGCATTGGCTAATTGGATTACTGGTACCATCGCGAGTTCTCAGTCGTCAGTCTTCCGTTTTCAGTAAATACAACGCTCTGCCGCCTTTTCTTCTGCCTACTGCCTACTGCCCACGGTCAACTTTCGGCGGCGTTGATACGCCGCCAAATTTGGTTTGAACTGTTCCAACGCCAGGCCAATTGGCTACCGTCGCTGGGTTGTACTTTCAGTGCCTGTCCCGAGTCTGTCGTGATCAAATGCCCGCTACGTGGTTCGATCCGATCGCCGCTCACGGGATCCACCAGGTCATCTGGATTGATCAACACATTCCACGCTCGCGATTCAATCACCGACATATTCTGAACGTCCACTGAATTCGTCTGAGGACGCGTCACCACGGCCATCACATCCTCAATCGTCAATTCCTCATGCACCCGATACGAGATCGGTTCACCACGAGCAGCCAGCAGCGTCCGCCAACAAATCGCTTCAACGTCCGCTGCTTGATTAGCCATGGTTATCCATCCTAAAAACTGACTACTGCCAACTGACCACTGCGAACTCTCGCTTATGCGAGTGCCGTTTCGTTATTCACGATCGCATCAGTGGTCACGATCGGAATGTTTTCGACTTCTGTAGGCGTCGGAGCTGGAGCTCCGGTTGGGTTGGTTGCGGTTCGACTCTTACGCAACTGGCCCAGCGATCGGCGATTCATGACGATGACGTTAGGACCCTTGTTGCTTGGGAACGTTGACAACGCGTCGTAAATGTGTGCATCGGTCAACGTCTTACCCGCAGCGATACCGATGTTGCAAATACGAGCCATGCTATAGATGCTGCCGATCTTGATCGACATCAACGCTTCTTGAACGCGGCAGTAGGCTGGGAACAGCTTGCCGGTCGCATCAGGGATCATCTGAGTGAACGTTTCACCCGGAGTGATGTTCCCCTCGTTGCCAAGGATCAATTCAAAATCCGCTTCACCGAATCGGATCAAAAATACGCTTGTAAGCGCCGCCGTGCCGGTTGCAGTAACAACCATTGGATCGGCCAATGCATCGATCGTTGCCGCCGAAGCCAGGCCGGTGAATCCATCCGCGTTTGAACCGTAGATGATTTGCGACTCGGCAGCCGCAAACGCTGCTTGAATTGCAAGGGTCGATTCCAGATCCATAAGTGCTTCAGCTCCCTTGGGATAAGCGTCTGCAATCTGTTTGTCCATTCGCGGATTCGCAGAAAGAGTCTTCAGATCGACCGTTACGAGCGTTTGATCGCTCGCAGAGTAATCAATACCGGTATTCACCGGTCGGAAACCAACGGTCGGAGCCGTCGTGTGTTTCAAGTACTTGTGCTGGGTACCCTGCGAAGCGTTCGCATAAGTCGCTGCGAGAGCAGCGAGCAACGGAGCATCGAGCAACAGATCGCTCGCAAACTCCGGAGCAATGTTCATGTCAGCCAGCTTGAGCAGCTTCGCTGCGGTAGTCAATGTATCAGCCATGAGGCGAAATCCTTTTCAAAAGAAATAAAAGTTGTCAGTTTTCAGTCGTCAGTAATCAGTTGTCAGTTGTCAGTTGCTTTTCACTGCCAACTGCCAACTGCCAACTGCCCACTCTTAACTCGTCTTTTTTGCCATCGCTCGCGCTTCGCTCATGGAAGTAGCAAGTTTCGTCTTGGCACCTGGCGTTCCGGTATCGATCGCTGTTTGCTCACCTACGGCCAGCTTCGCAGCGTTGACCTTTGCG
>JANODQ010000728.1:0-4550 GCA_031412775.1 Pirellulaceae bacterium
GTTGCCGGTATCGATGCCGGCGAAGCCTACGGCAGTCCTGCTGGCCAACAGTTGATGACAGAGTTGTACAATGAGGTTACCACAAATCATGGCTTCGCCTCGAAGGTCTGCTTGTTGGGACGCAGCCGAGGTGGACTGTGGGTCAGCAGCTGGGCAATTGCCAACACAGACAAGGTGACTGGCATCGCGGGCATCTATCCCGTGTTCGACTTAACAACTTATCCAGGCCTCGAACGAGCCGCGCCAGCATACGGACTCTCGATGGAAGAAATGTCAAAATCCTTAGATCATCACAACCCCATCGCAAACGTTAACAAACTTGCTCATGCAAGAGTCCCCGTATTCATCATTCACGGCGACAAAGACAAAGTCGTGCCACTTAAAGAGAATTCAGCGACACTTATACAGCAATATAAAATAGCCGGAAATGAGGACATTGCGGAGTTGATTACTGCGACCGGACAAGGCCATAATTTCTGGGAAGGCTTCTTCCATTGCCAACCGCTCGTTGATTTCGCAATCGCGAAAGCGAACGCAGGAATTTTGCAATAAAGCAGGCACGCAATAAATTGGCCTCAGTTCTAAACTCAGTTCTAAACTCAGTTCTAAACAAGGTACAGAAAGCTTTATCACGCTAGATACAAGACCAATTTTAGCGGGATGACGACTGTGAGGCTCTTTAACGGCTTATCAATTCTTAGCGATTCAGGGCTGAGGAACGTTCTTGCGTTGTGCTAGCTTGTGGATTAGCTGAGACAGCTGTACGACAATGTAGATCAGCTGTCGCCAGCTGATCAGCGCACTGGGTGAGATTCCATCAAAGATGCAGCCATGGCATAACGGAGTCTCTATCATCCTCGATCAACGCAGGATTTCACAGCTAAGGGTTTTGCGGGCTCGGCGTAAACCGCCTCGGGAAACAACTGAGACAGCTGTTCGACAATGTAGATCAGCTGTCCTCAGCTGATTAACGCACTGTGAAAGCTCCCATAGACGCCAAAATACGTTCGGGTGTCCCCGAGGGACCCACCATATTCAGTTACCAATTGTCCTGCAGGCTAAACAATAATCCCAGCCGCTTCGAAATCTTCGCGTGTCCAGCATGACGCAAGTCCGAATTCACCTGATTTTGAATCGAGAGTCCAGACATTGCAGGGAATTCTTAGGCCAAGTTCTTCCGCGATCACATCGAATCGGTCTAGCGTTGAGCCTTGATTCAAGTCGACATTCTGGACACGTTGCGAACGAAGCTGACGAAAGTTATCGTCGCTGAGCATCCAGCAATCGGCAATAAGAGGACTGATTTGGTTTATTCAGATATAAGTGGTTGGGGCAGCCACGTTGGGCTAAACTCTGGATGCAGTCTGAGTTTGCTGTTGTATTACGAACTGGTGATTAGAAGGCACTATGAGCTCAATTCTAATTCTGATGTAACGCCGAACTAAGACTTCATCCGGAAAAACAGTTCGGCAGTAAATCACATGTGTCAAACCATTTTTGTACCGGCATAAAGTTGATGGGCTGTAGAAATTTCTAGATCACGACGAACCGATGAATCTGGAGGGCAATATCGCGCCTTGACGTAAGCCAACTAAGACGCGACGACTTTTGCTAAGATAGCAAATCGTTCCCTGAGGAAAATCTTCAAATGCAAAGTCAGTAAAAAGAATTTGCGACATTTACTAACATGACAAACAAAAAACTACTTTTATTCATTAGCCTAACTTGGTTTAGCTTTGCTTCGTATGCATTAGCCGCACCGAAAGGCAGGGCGCTGAAAATTCCCGATTTCACCAAAGGCGACCCAATCCCAGCGGAAGCGAAGCACGACTGGAATTTGGGTCCCACGGGATTGCGCGGCTGGATGTTTTGTGACAAGATGGTGACAACCGATGCACGGCAAGTTGCTATCACAGCCGTAGAGAAAGGTTCGCCAGCAGATGGCCTGATTGCTATCGGCGATGTGCTTCTTGGTGTGGATGGAAGATTGTTTACTCACGATCCACGCACGGAGTTAGGCCGTGCGATCACGGAAGCCGAAACAGAATTTGGTGGCGGTAGACTTGCCCTCACTCGCTGGCGCGCGGGTAAGGTGCAAGACATTAATGTTGTGTTACCATTGCTTGGCTCGTTCAGTGCTACCGCGCCCTATGACTGTCCAAAATCTCAGCGCATCCTCGCATTGGGCTTGAAGGCGTTAGCGACACGAATGTCGGGACCAGACTATCAGGAGAAAGAGAACACCATACCGCGTTCGCTAAACGCGATCGCTCTTCTTGCTGGTGGTGATTCGTCTCATTCATCACTTGTGAAACGCGAGGCACAGTGGGCGGCCAACTATAAATCGCGTGACTTTCGAACTTGGTATTACGGCTATGTGATGATTTTTCTCGCTGAGTACATTACTGCTACGGGTGATGCATCTGTGCTACCTGGACTGCGGCGACTGGCGATGGAAGCAGCAAGCGGTCAGAGTGCGGTTGGTTCGTGGGGGCATACTTTCGCATTGCCGGATGGACGACTTCAGGGTTATGGCATGATGAATGCTCCGGGCTTACCGCTCACTATTGGAATGGTGCTTGCGCGAGATGCCGGTGTGAAGGACGAAGAAGTCACGCATGCGATCGAACTTAGCTCACGACTCCTTCGATTCTATAATGGAAAGGGAGCGGTACCTTACGGAGACCATCCGGCGTGGACCGAAACGCATGAAGACAACGGCAAGTGCGGCATGGCAGCCGTGCTTTTCAACGTGCTTGGCGAAACGAGCAATGCGAATTTTTTTACTCGCATGGCAGTCGCTTCACATGGTAGTGAGCGAGACTGCGGACATACAGGCAACTACTTCAATCTTCTCTGGTCACTGCCTGCTATAGCCCAGGCCGGACCGAACGCGACGGGCGCTTGGATGCACGAATTCGGTTCTTGGTATCATGACCTCTCGCGTCGCGCGGACGGTGGGTTCGCGCATCAAGGTCCGCCTGAGCCCGATCACGACAGCTACCACGACTGGGACGCTAGCGGGGGCTACTTGCTCGCTTACGCGCTGCCGTTGAAGAAAATCACCCTCACAGGTAACAAGCCCAGCGTGTTGCTGCCTTTCACTACCGCCAACGCAACGAAACTTATCGACGATGGTCGAGGTTGGGACAATAAAGATCGCAACAGTACCTACGACCATTTCGAAGATGCGGAACTTCTTACTCGCCTGGGTTCATGGTCACCCATTGTGCGCGAACGAGCATCTGCAGCACTTGCGCGCCGTAAGACGCCCCCGCTCATGGCCATCATCGCGCTACTTGACTCCGAGAGTGTTGACGCTCGGTTAGGTGCATGCCAAGTGCTGGAGGACCTTCGTGGTAGAGCCGCTTCCGCAGTACCACAGCTTCGTAGCACGCTGCGGCACGACGATCTTTGGCTTCGAGTGCGAGCTGCAACGGCTCTTTCTGTCATCGGGAAACCTGCTCTGCCATCGCTGCCTGACATGCTTGAGCTCATTGCTCGCGGGCCTTCTGCTGAAGATCCACGTGGCATGGAACAACGATTTCTCTCTTCCGCCATCTTCAGCAAAATGCTCACGAGTACGAAGTCGCTCGACGGTGTAGATCGCGAAAAGCTTCGCAATGCCATCGCGCTAGGACTAAAAAACCAAGACGGTCACGCTCGCAGTGACATCAGCCAAATCTATAGGCACCTTAGCTTTGAAGAACTTCAACCACTCCTTCCAACTATTCTCGAAGCGATCGAGGAACCCGCGCCCAGTGGTGAGATGTTTGCCGACGGTGTTAGGCTCAGCGGCTTGAAAGTACTAGCCTCACATCATATCCAGGAAGGCATACAAGCTTGCGCTGACTATCTTCGTACGCAGAACCCTTGGGCAAGCGAGAAGAGAACGCCAGAGATTCTAGAAGTCCTCACCTTGTATGGCGCAGAAGCCCAGCGAGTCGTTCCTCATCTACGCGAGACCGCTGCCAGTTTCGACAAAGGCGAGAAGAACTTTCCTAAACCACTCAGCAAGCAAAAAGCAAAAGCCGTGCGTGACGCAATATTAATAATCGAAGCCTCACAAGACCGCCCCAAGTTGAAGCGATTGGCGTGGAAGGAATAAACAAAATGAAACCGTTTCGTCTTCCCAAATCACAAAGCCTTCATCAAATGTTGCGAGGCATGAAGCTGATTGCCATTTTACTGGGCTTTTTCGCATATTTTGGGAGCTCATTGTTTGCGGCGGAAATGCCAAACATTGTTTACATTCTCGCTGATGATCTCGGGTATGGTGATCTTGGTTGTTACAACAAGGATTCGAAGATACCGACGCCCTACCTTGATCAACTCGCAAGCGAAGGGATGCGATTCACTGATGCGCATTCGCCATCTTCGGTCTGTACACCCACGCGTTATGCGATACTCACTGGACGTTATGCGTGGCGGACTCGATTGCAGCGCAATGTGCTGGGACCTTGGGACAAACCGCTGATTGCGTCGGAGCGGCTGACCGTAGGCAAGCTCCTACAGCAGCACGGCTATGCCACCGCATGTATCGGCAAATG
>JANODQ010000729.1:0-13278 GCA_031412775.1 Pirellulaceae bacterium
GGGAGGTCTTAGGGTCCCGTCGCCAAGTTTATTTTTGTTAGAAGGAAAATTATTACCCTCCATGAGTCAACCCTCTTGTGTGTGAGATAGGACTTAAGTATATCGCTAGCGTGACGAACAGTGCAATCGGAATGCGGCGAATCTGACTGCTTATGCCTTCACCAGTCCAGCTCGATCTCGGCTATATTAGAGCGTCACGGAATAGATCCATCGTTTTTATCGAAATAGAATTTGCTAGACAATTTAGAACTGTAGTGAGTCATATGAGTTTGGATTGGGATCGATTGGCTTCTATCTTGAAGTCTCAGAAGCGATTTATATTGACTAGCCATATTCGCCCCGATTGCGACGCGCTGGGGAGCGAACTTGGCATGGCCGGCATCTTGGAAGGAATGGGCAAGCAAGTCGAAATCGTCAATGGCCATCCAACTCCACCTGGTTTGGCGTTTTTGGATCCAATCCAAAAAATCAAGACGATTGGTGAACACATTTCTCCTGATGAGGTCGCTGGTGACTGCCTGATCGTGCTGGACACAAGCGCCTGGGCTCAGCTTGGTCCAATGGCCGACGTGCTGCGTCGATTTCCTGGCCCTAAGCTCTGTATTGATCACCACGTCGGCGAGGACGAACTGGGAACCGAATTTTTCAAGGACACCAGCGCTGAAGCAACCGGCCACCTAGTCGCCCTATGCGCAAAGAAAATGGGCGTACCCATCACCCGTCATATGGCAACGGCTTTGTACGCCGCGATTGCGACCGATACCGGTTGGTTTCGGTTCGCCTCAACAACATCTGCAACCTACCGAATCATTGCCGAACTGATGGATGCCGGTGCAGATCCTTCGGGCGTTTATGGCGACTTGTATGAAAGAGACACCCTTGGACGCGTACGACTTCGCGGTCGAATTCTAGCTCGTACGGAGATCGAGATGGAAGGTCGCCTGGTTTCCACGCATGTCTTCAAGGAAGACTTCCCAGAAACGGGAGCACTTCCCAGCGATACCGAGGACGCGATCAACTTAACGCTCGCGATTGCTGGTACCAAAGTTGGAGTCATCTTTATCGAACAGTTAAAGGGTGGCTACAAGATGAGCTTCCGTTCGAGATGTCACGTGGATTGCAATAAGCTTTCAAGAAACTACGGAGGAGGAGGTCACCGAGCTGCAGCAGGCGCGTTTATAGAAGGTGACTTCCAAGAGATACGTGAACGAGTCCTTCAAGATATGCGAGACGCACTGCTCGCACCTGCTTAAATCGACTCTGCAATTTATTAACATCAAGTAGTTCGCTTTAAAACATTCACGTCGCTTCATGCAAACGATGAAGCGCTTCGTGAATCTCTTGGGAGTGAAGCCCACGTTGAGCGATCGCTTTTGCACCGCGAAAATCGGCTTTCGCGGTATGACGGTTCGGCACAGAGATGATGTGTGCCTTCGCAGCAACGCCAGCAGCCGTACCAATGGCACTATCCTCGAGCACCAACATCCGCTCGGTTGACGCCCGCATTTTTTCCGCCGAAGCATGATAGATATCAGGATGCGGCTTAGCGTTGGCAACATCTTCGGCAGTAATAACAAAGTCCACACGATGTAGCAGACCTACCATCGATAAAGCTTGTTCTGCAAACGATCTTCTTGAACTGGTCGCAACACATCGAGGGAGTTGAAGCCGGTCCAACATATCAATCAACTCGGGAACACCTGGCATGGCTTCCAGTTTGGCCGGGAGAAGCTCTTCAAAAATTGCGTCCGATTCGATTTGGAGCATCCGCCAATCCTCTGTAAGCCCTTCGGCTTCGATGAGAACTCCAAAAGCCTTTGGTGCAGGAAGCCCCATCATCGCCTGACGAACTTCGTGACGATACGTTTTACCACGTCGCCTCATGAGTTCTTCACCGGCGATTTCGTATAAATCCTCTGTGTTCAACAGAAGACCATCCATGTCCAAAGCAACTGCTTGTATCCAACGTTCTGTCTTCAAACCAATCACACTCCATTTCGCCATTGCGGCTGCGACATCGCTTGCACGTCAGGATGAGGAAAGCCTAAGGTCTTATCAACAATGTTTAACAGCGGTTGTTTCGCGAGGTAACGCTTCAAATTCTCACATGCCAATCTGGTCGAATCGTCTACGCGACAAGCCGCTTGAGCACCGACGTGTGGCGTGATAATCACGTTAGGCATTGTCCAAAGCGGACTCGCTACGGGAAGCGGTTCAATATCGGTGACGTCCAGTCCTGCTCCTCCAAGATGTCCACTTTCTAATGCATCAACAAGATCCTTTTCGTTAACGCAAGAACCTCGCGCAACGTTGATCAAAATACTTTCCTTCGGCATCGCCTCAAACACTCGACGGTCGATCCACTGATGTGTCGACTTGTTCAATGGTAAGGCAAGAATCAAGATCTCAGACTTCGCAGCCAACGCCAGGAGATCTCCCGGCGGACCTAGCGTATCGACCTCGGGTGGCTTTAAGACCGGGTAAAAATCAATTGCTGAGATTTGTGTGCGGAATGACTTGAGAACCTGAACCAAACGTCGACCGTTTCCTCCAAGTCCGACGATTCCAATTCGCTTGCCGTGAAGATCGCCCGTCGGTTGACGAACAAACTCTTTTTTCTCAGACTGCCGAAAAAAAGTCGGCAACCCTCTCAGCAATCCCAAGAGCAAGGCAAGCGTCTGCTCGGCAACTTGATCTGCAAAGAGCCCCGAGGCACTACACACGGTGATATCGGAATCGATAACCGCTGGCACTAAGCAATGGTCCAGTCCGGCGGCTGAAGATTGGATGAATTTTAGTCGCCCTTGACGCACTACCGCATCCCAATCGACGGGAACTTTTGCGTGCCCAACAAATATATCTGCATCGAAAATCGCTTTTCCGATCCCATCTTGCCCTGCATTAATGAAATTCCACCCTGGGGCGGCTCGTAGCAACCAGTCAAGATGCCTTGGCAAGACGGGATAACAGACAACAATATTCTGCTGAGATTTATTCGTGGTGGGCTTGGAGTTCATCCGCCGGTCCGACTTCTAGATTGTTAAAGATTTAATTCGGTAGTCGATCAAGTTTTTTCTTGTAGCGTTATGGTGTGGGAAACGCATTTTCCGTCAACGCTCAATCCGTGAAACCCCAAAGATATTTTGAATGACTTTGCAGCGACAGGTGGATGAGAGCTGTCGAACCAGCCAGAATTGGTTTTTAAGACCAGCCGGCCCGATCGATGTTCTCTCGGTCGCGTGGCCCTTGATGCTTTCCACGGGCCTGTTCTCCATCACGATCTTCGTCGACAGGATGATGCTGTACGCTTATTCGGATCAGGCTGCTGCGGGTTCCATGGGCGCCGGAACGATGTTTTGGGCAGTGACGTGCCTGCCCGTGGGGGTCTTTGGCTTCACAAGCACTTTTGTCGCACAGTATGTTGGCATAGGCCGTATGGACCGAGCGCTGCGATCCGTAATTCAAGGTATTCTTATGGCGGCTGCAACAGGACCCGTATTATTTTATCTTGCATGGCAGTCACCGACGTTTTTTGCGACGTTTCATGAACCGCAGCTAGTTGGCCCGGAATCGAGTTACTTTCGATGGGTCTCTGTAGGGGCCTGGGCGACAATTGTCACAGCACCGCTTGTTGGTCTATTTGCCGGCACCAACCAAACACGTTTGTTACTACTGTGTGATTGTGTTGTGACTATTCTTCACATTGTTTTGGACTTGGTATTAATTTTCGGTTACGTTGGCCTTCCAAGGCTTGGGATTGTCGGTGCAGCGCTTGCTACCTCGATCGCACTTGTCGTGAAGTTGATACTATTGCTTGTCGCAGCAAATTATCTTTCTTGGCCAGGACAAAAGAGCTCTGATCCGAATTCAATTGTCGTACCGAAGCGAGTAAGCCTCTTTTACGAAAAGTGGCAGTTCGACTGGACTATTTCACGAAGGCTACTCCACTACGGTTGGCCCGCCGGCATTTCTACTCTCGCAGAAGCGATTACGTTTTCCGTAATCATGATGGTGGTCGGTCAACTCGGCGAACGAGCTATGGCTGCTACGACGCTCGCTCTCGGCGTGAACATGCTTGCGTTCATTCCAATGATGGGACTCGGCCTCTCAATTGGAGTCCTCGTTGGACAGTATCTCACGAGCGGACGACTTGAACTCGCAAAACGAAGCGTTCGTTCAGGATTGCTGATCGCCATGGCTTATTCGACTTTTTTTGCAATTCTTTACGGAGTTTTTCCGCGAGAAGTTCTCTCCGTATACAGCATTGGAGCCGAGTCCTATCGCTTCGACGAGATGAAGGACATCGTCATACCAATACTCTGGTTCATCGCTGTGTATTGCATATTCGATGGAATACAGATTGTCTTCGTCGGTGCCCTGAAAGGTGCCGGCGACACTTCGTTTGTTTTAATCGGGCATATCGTGAGTGGCGTCATAACGATTGGGACAGGAAAAATTTTAGGCGACTACTTCTATGACGGTGGTGGCCTCTATTGGTGGTGGGGAGTCATGACCGCGTGGGTCCTTGTCATGGCAGTGATATTTTCTTCTCGCTATCTCCACGGTGGCTGGCAAAACAAACGTGTCATCGAACCGGATCTTAGCAACGTCTAAAGGCAAATTTTGGACTGCTGTGACTCGTCACAGCTTTCTGGTTGAAGACATGGCGAAGTAGAAAAACACTCTCTTCACACGGGTTTCAGAGATAGTTGACCGTTTAATAAATCTTAAAGCGGCGACAAGTCGCCGCAGTTCAAAGATTACTATCATTTACGCCACAGCCATAAAGTCCAACAAATCATTGCCATGATCCACCAAAGCCAATCACCGCACTGCTGCCAAAGGCCACCTCGCGAGTCACGATAGGGGGTCGCTATGATGGATTCGGCCGTCAAGCGTTTGGAGACAGCGATCTGACGTCCGGATCCGTCAATCCAAGCAGACAATCCCGTATTCGCTGCTATCAACATCGGTCGACGATTTTCTACGCAAGCGAAGGTCGCACACGCAAGATGATGATCCAAGATCGACGAACCGCGAAACCATCCGTCATTCGTCAAATTGATCATGATGCTCGGATCATTCCCTTGAGCTATAGATTCCACGATAGAACGACGATTCAACTGGGGTAAAACATTTTCAAAGCAAATGGTTGGAGCTAGTTGAACCCCGTCGCCGAGGTCAAACGTTTGGCACGCTTCTCCTGAAGACGCCGGAGCCATTCCGATGATTGAATAGATGATTGGAAACCAATCCCCCAGCGGAATGTACTCGCCAAACATAACCAAGTGGCGTTTCGCATAGTAACCAGCACGCTTTCCATCGCGGTCAATCCAAACGGCTGCATTCAAACGTGTCATCTGATCGCCTCGAACTCGCAGAAGATCGTTTCCGACAATAAGGTGCGGTAGTTTCGAGGGTTTTTGATCTGGCCCGGGACTACTTTCGCTTGTAGCCGGTCGCTTCGGTGCAGCTCCTCGTTGCGCGATGTCTGCTTTCATATTGAATTGTTCCAGTAGCTCTCGAGAGAGCTCGGCGAGTTGTTCTTTGGTCATTCCGTTAGATGCTCCTTCCCTGGCCCAAACGGACGGTACTTCAAATCCGGGTTCCAAATCTAAAAGCGGATTATCAGCGGTGAAAACCGACTCTGGCCAGATCACAAGGTCGACGTCTGGATTGGTAAGAAGGGTCTTCGTGGTCAGTTCCAAATAGCTTTGCCAAGACCTCGCGTTCCGCTCTGGGTTGGCTTCGAAGAGAGTCGGTGAATTTTCCTGAATCAATGCAGCCGTAAGCAGTGGCTTTGAAGTTGGGTCTTTTTCATGAGGCGTTTGGACGCTTGAAATTCCGTATAAGATCCAGATTGCAACGCAGGCGATCGGGAAGACAAATTCGTATCCATTCGACCGTGCAGCTTTCCCGCGGAACGCAAAAACAGCGTGTGTCACTTGGTACAGCAGACCTCCCGCAATCACAATCATTGCGCTTACGCCGTAGCCTCCCAAATGTGCAGCAACCTGCATGAGAATGGGTTGGTGAACGACAGTATGCCCCAGCAGGCATGCCGAGAAACCGGTTATGAAGTATCCGCGAAACAATTCCCACGCAACCCAAGTACAAGGAGCTGCAATTTGCCAAGGAATTTTCCATGCATGAACTAGCTTTCGGCAAGTCCCAACCCAAAGTGGTAGGTAGACTCCACAATAAAGGCCCAGTGCGAGCCAGCCTCCATAGAGCGGCCAGTACGCAAGTCGAATGCCTTGGAGAAGTGCTAACCAAAGCAATGAACTGGAGTACCAGAGCCATCGGTATTCTTTGGCTGATAACTTTTCTTCTCGCAGGATTGTCGGTGTCAACAAAGCGATGGACACAAGAGCGAGTGGCCAAATCGAAAGAGGCGGAAACGCGAACCAAAGAAGTAAGCATGCGAGCGCGATTTGGGCTCGGAAGGGTAAGGTGAGAATCAATGGAGTATTCATCCGTGAAACAATTTCGAAAACTATACTGAGGTTTGCAGATCCGGTGCATAGCGTACTAAGCTTACTGTGAAGCAACTCCCTTGTCCGACTTGACTCTCGATTGTAACCGTTCCGCCAATTGCAACGACCAAGTTCTTCACGATCGCTAGGCCAAGCCCTGTTCCACCGGTATCGGAACTACGAGCCTTTTCAACGCGATAGAATCGCTCAAAGATTCGCTCATGGTCTTCGGCAGGAATCCCAATGCCGTTATCTTCGACAGCGATTACCAGATAATCCGGACGAGGATCGACTCGTATGTGAACTCGCCCGCCGCGTTGCGTGTAACGAATTGCATTACCGATCAAGTTATTAAAAATTGTTAACAACGCTTCTTCATCACCCATTACGAACCAATTGTCGGTTGATTGAGCGAATGTGGGTTTGGGAAAGTCAATCGAAATCTCCTTTGCGAGACCGATCGCTCGATGTTGTAAGATGCTTTGCTCAATGATAGGAATGATCGCGGTTGGTGTTGTTGAAATTCCGTCGGGCTCCGATTGCAATCTTGCAAGCCGCAGTAGATCGTGAATCAATTCATCGAGTCGTTCGGCTTGATCCGAAATATTTTGGACGAAGCGACGATTTGCGTCCGGGTCTTCCAATGCTCCCATTAAAAGCGTTTCCGCATAAGCGCGAATGGCGGCTAAAGGAGTCTTTAATTCATGCGAGACGTTGGCCGTAAAGTCCCGGCGCATCGCCTCCAAACGTCGTAGACGGGTTTCGTCGCTTATTAAAACCAGAACACCCGGAGCAGCGCCGTCTGCGGTGAGTGGGGACGCTCTCAATCGCAGGATCTGGTTGGCCGATTGACGCGACATCGGCGAGCGGACGGCATTCGCATCAACTTCCAGTTCGCTTAAACGCCCGCTATCGCGCACCTCTTGGACTAACGCAATAATCTTTGGATTCCGAATGAATTCTACTAGCGGTCGCCCCGGAGTTGGACGACCGGTGATATCGAGCATTTCTTTGGCTGCGTGATTGACTAGCAGGAGTTGTTGCGATTCATCCAAGGCCAAGATCCCAACCATCGTGGATCGCAAAACGGTCGCGACTCGAGCCTCTTCGCCTTGCAATCGGCTCAGTCGACGATCAACTTTAGCAAGTGAACTGCTGAGTCGTTGAATAACTTCTTCAAGATAGTCGAGATACCCGCTCGATTGCAAAACAGGAAGCCTTCGGTCCTCGCCTTGTGATTCAAAAGTCTCGTTCCAAGTATCCAGCGTCCCTGCAAAATCGTCTAACCGAAGGACAACCGCTGATCGAGCCCACCAAAGCATGTAAGCCCCAAGCAACCAAAGAAAGCTGATCGCCCAGACCGGCCCCGCCAAAAAAAACAAAGCGATGGACAGAAGTCCGCCAGCGGACATCCAAACTCCGAAAAGTTTCAGGAACGAAGGTTGCAGATCACTCCATCGATTCATGTATGCCCATTACCTAGCTTTCGTCTTCACAATTTCACAATGAGAACTTCAGTCAAACAGGCGATTTCCAAATGCGCGCATCGACTCGCGAATCGATCGCGATTGGATGGCCGCATCGGTACTACTATCCGCCAAGCATGTTAAGTGCCCCATTTTCCTTCCCATCCTAGCATCATCCTTACCGTATAAGTGCAGGAACGTATTCGGAGCAGCAAATGCTGATTCGTATCGAGGATGCCCGACGGCCCAGACATCACCGAGCAGGTTGGCCATTGCCGCAGGCTGAATCAGTCGAGTGTCCCCAAGAGGAAGATTGCATACCGCGCGGACTTGCTGTTCGAACTGTCCTGTGCGGCAGGCCTCCATCGTGAGATGTCCCGAGTTGTGTGGTCGCGGAGCCAGTTCGTTGATCATCAACTGGTTCGACTTCGAAATGAAGAATTCAATGCAAAGCAATCCGACGCAATCAATTGACTCGATTACTCCTCGCGCGATGGACTCGGCTTCTATTGCGATCGCTGCGAACTGCTCTGGAACAGGGCACATCGAAACATCGAGAATGTGGTTCGAGTGCTCGTTGTAAAACATCGGATAGACGGCGATTTCGCCTCGTGATGAACGTGCAACCAAGATTGAAACTTCTGCTTGAAAATCAATTAGCTTTTCGGCAATCACAGCGCTCGGGCCGAGCAACTCGAAGGCCGCGATCGCTTCTTTCATTGAGTTGACTTTCCGTTGGCCCTTGCCGTCATATCCCCAAAGAGCGGTTTTCAAAACCAATGGAAATCCGAGTTGATCGCTTGCGTTTTGCAACTGATCCACCGACTCCACAGCGACAAAAGGTGTCACTGCGAATCCAAAGTTTTGAAGCGTTGTTTTTTCGCGAATACGATGTTGAGCGACTTCTAAGACGTGGAGTCCCGGACGAACGGGAGTTACTTCAGCAGCTCTCGCGACAGCATCCAGCGGAATGTTTTCAAATTCGAGCGATATAACATCGACCGACTCGGCGAATTTCCGAACCGCTTTCGGGTCTTCATAGTCCGCAAGGATCGTTTCGTTGGCGACTTGACTTGCAGGACTCCCTTGATCAGGCGTAAAGACAACGACGGAATATCCGAGTCGTTGTGCTGCGTGGGCAAACATGCGTCCAAGCTGACCACCACCAAAAATCCCAAGTCGCGCTCCGGGCAAGATCATTGCTTGATCGACAGTCTTTTGAACTGCTCGCGTGGGTTCAGTGTCTTTTACAGTGTCTTCTACAATGTGTTTCCCAATGTTCGACATGTTACTTGATGAAGTTTTCAATGTTTCGGGATTTGCTGATACCATGGCTTAGAGCGACACATCCATGACTTGGTCAGCACGATCGGACGCGTACTGATCGAGTTGTTGCGCTAACTTCTCCGATTCAATTCCCAGTATGCGAACCGCCAAGAGTCCAGCATTGGTCGCACCAGCCGAACCGATTGCCATTGTTGCAACGGGGACACCACCAGGCATTTGAACAATGCTCAGGAGCGAGTCCAACCCTTGCAGCGCACGGCTTTGAACGGGGACACCGACTACGGGAAGCGATGTCATCGATGCAACCATACCTGGCAAATGGGCAGCACCACCCGCTCCGGCGACAATCACCTTCAAGCCTCGCTCTCGCGCGGTCGACGCATATTCGACCATCCACTGCGGCGTACGATGAGCGGAGACAACTCGCTTTTCATAAGCGACTGCGAAATGGTCTAACACATCACATGCGTGCTTCATGGTTTCCCAGTCAGACTGAGAACCCATGATAACTCCCACGCACAAGTCTTTCGTTAGCGATTCGGCCACATTGATAACTTCAGACTTCATTCCAAACAGTTCTGCTGATGAAAAAGTAAACACGTTCGACACACGGAAATGGATCACGTCAAGCTAGGCATTGTATGTACGGCTAGGCTTTGGCCCACGGATTAGCCCACGCCCCGTAATGTGGAGCAGACGCCAACATGCTATGCATTGTGCGATGAATACAAGATTCCATAAGTTTCCGTATTATACCACGATCGTGCGGAATGCGTTAAGATGTGGATGGATGTTTGAGGGATAATCAATCAACAAAGTACCGGTTCAATCACTCGTCATTGTTATTTAGGCCTTGAAAGTTTTTGTACGGAGCAATCGGAAATGGCCACAACACATGCAGTACGTTCGATGAAGTTTGCTATTGGTGAGGAGCTTCTTTCGCTGCAAATCCCCCACCACACGACCGAGGTTGCGGACTGGCAGTTGGAGGACTCGATCGACCTGCGTCAAGCAGTTTTCAAAGCTTTCGATCAACCTGTCGAATTCCCCGAACTGGCACTTGCGATTGTCGATGGTGACTCGGTGGCTATACCACTTGAGCCTGGTGTCCCTCAAGCGGAACTATTGCTGCAGTTTGTTGTTGAGTATTTGGTTGGGCATGGCGTTCCTCCGAGCCGAATCACGGTCCTTGTTTCGCACGACCATGAAAAAATTGTTGATTCCTTGGCAACTCGGCTAAGCGAATCTGCCAAAGGTGCCGTCTCGGTGCGATACCATCGAGGCGATGACGCGGAAACGATGGGATACCTTGCAGCGGCAGCAAGCGGGGCGGATGCAATTTATGTGGATCGAGCACTTTTGGAAGCGGATGTCGTTCTGCCGATCACTGTCGCACGTGACACAGACGCGTGGGCGCATGCTGGGCTCTACGGAATTGTTCCTTGGTTCACAGACTCCAAAACGCAGAGTCGATGGAAGCATGACTGTTCTACGGATTGCCACGCCAAGAAAGAAAAGCGACTTCGCGCCGCTACGGAGGTGGCATGGCTCCTCGGTATACAACCTGTGCTTGCTGTTCTTCCAGGCCCTCAAGGAAACATCGATAGTCTGTTTTTTGGCAAGGTCGATTCTGTCGAGCAATCGATTGCCGACGCGGTATCTCCGCGTTCACTCCCACCGATCCAAGATCGATATGACCTAGTCGTCGTCAGTATTGATGGTGACCAAGATCAACAGAGCTGGGAAAATGTCGCTCGCGTTTTGTTCATGGCAGAAAACTATGTCGCCGAGGATGGTAAAATTGCCGTCGCAACGAACCTAGAAACAAAACCGGGCCCGCCATTTCGCTGGCTAGCTGGAATCGAGGAGAGTGATTCCATCGAACAGCACCTGCTGAAAAGCCATCATCCGCAATCTTTAGCTGCTATCGAAATCTTGAGATCACGATCCAAACACGTTGTCTATTTGCTTTCGAAACTCCCACGCGAAGTTGTCGAAGAACTTGGCATCAGCGCAATGGCCGAAACAGAAGAACTCGAACACGTGATTGCATCTAGCGAATCGTGCTTGGTCATTAGCGGCGCTCAGCATCGGTGGATGCCAACGGTCGCTGCGAAGTAATTTCCTCCAAAGTTAAACATTACAAAATGATGAACCCAAGTTGGCGTTTGATTATCGTGTTTTGCGCTTTTGGTTGGCCTAGGATTGCCGTCTCTGCGGAAGCATGGACGATCGCTTCGTACGCGGGAACGGGTACGCAAGGATTCTCTGGCGACGGCGGACCAGCCTCAGTTGCAAAGCTGGACAATCCTTTCGGTGTCATTCGAGGCCCCGATGGAGCGATCTGGTTTTGCGAGTACACCGGGCAACGCATCCGACGTATCGCAGCAGACGGAACCATCTCGACAGTCGCAGGCAACGGAAAGAAAGGCTTCACCGGAGATGGCCGGCCCGCTCTCGAAGCAACGTTCAATCTGCCGCATGAGATTCGCTTCGACGCATCTGGCAACCTATTCGCAGTCGACATGATGAATCACGTCGTTCGCAAGATCGACATGAAAACGAACGAAATCTCGACAATCGCAGGTACTGGTACGGCTGGTTATCAAGGCGATGGCGGACTTGCAATCAACGCGCAGTTCAAGCAACCTCATAGCATTCAGTTTGACAGCAAGGGGGATCTCTACGTATGTGATATCGGTAACCATGTCATTCGAAAGATCGACATGAAAACCGGCAGGATTTCGACTTTTGCTGGGACAGGCAAAGCGGGTGCAACTCCCGATGGCTCGTCCATCAAAGAGACTCCCCTCAACGGTCCACGATCAATCGACTTCGATGCCGATGGAAACCTCTGGCTTGCGACCCGCGAAGGCAATCAAGTTTTTCAGTTCGATCTGAACGCCGAAAAAATCTTTCATAAAGCGGGCTCAGGAAAGAAAGGTTTCACCGGCCAAGCGGGGCCCGCAAAGCAAGCTCTGCTTAATGGACCCAAGGGAATTGCCATGGATGCAGCCGGGAACGCTTGGCTAGTTGATTCAGAAAGCAGCACGATCTGGAGATTTAATCGCGAGCAGGGAACAATTGAGCTGATGGTCGGTACGGGGCAAAAAGGGGATGGCCCCGACGGCGATCCAAAGCAGTGTAAGCTAGCGCGTCCGCACGGTATCTTTGTCGACGCGGATGGATCGGTTTTTATAGGCGATAGTGAGTCGCATCGCGTCCGTGTTCTGCGGCGAGTGCTTTCCAAGTAGCACTACGAAGTAATGCCGCTGCGCGATTCACCGTTAACACTTGTCAAGCCAATGGCAGAACCGCATCCACGTGGGTAACCCTTACGGCCAATGACACAAACAGACTTGTAAGGTCCCGCCAATGTGTTGCGAAGAACAACTTAACGTATGGAACCAACCAAATGACTTTTAATCGACGTGAATTTATTCAGTCGACATCGCTCGCAGCGTTGTCAATCGCGAGCAGTCGATCATTCCTCCAGGCCGCAAATGCAAGCGATTTCCGATTCAACTATCTGCTTGCGTCTTGCATGTACGGCTACACGGATATTCAGAAAATCATTCCAGAAGTCGCTAAAACGGGATCATCGGCAATCGACCTTTGGCCAATGGTGCACGGCAATCAACGCGAGCAACTCGATAAAATAGGAGAAGAAAAATTCGCATCGATCTTGAAACTGAATCAAACGAGCTTGGGCTGTATTACGCAATACAAACTGGGGCCGTTTGGACTGCAGGACGAAATGCGATTGGCTCAACGCCTTGGATGCAAGACAATTGTCACCGGAGGTAAAGGCCCCATCAATTTGACTGGGAACGAGTTGAAGCAGGCCATTGCGAAGTTCATCGAAGAGATGAAGCCTCACTTAGCAGTCGCGGAAGAGACCGGAGTCACGATTGCAATTGAGAATCATGCTAAGAACCTGATCGATTCACCCGACTCACTGCGTTATCTCGCCGAGCTGAGTCCTTCAAAACACCTTGGGATTGCTTTCGCTCCTTATCATTTGCCGCAGGAAGAGACCGTGCTCGCGG
>JANODQ010000730.1:0-4422 GCA_031412775.1 Pirellulaceae bacterium
TGGCAAGACCGCTCTCGACATCGCATTTTCAAAAGTAACATCTTTTGGATTCGCTGACGACCTGCTAGCCATTGGCCGTCCGCTATCCATTCCTCTAGATTTCAGATACACCGAAGAGGATTCTAAACAACCACTTACGCAACAATTCTTCTTGCAAACAGTACGATTTCTCGGTCAATTCAATCCAGAAAATCAACAACTTACGTTCCCCTCGCCGCCGCGCAATCCAACCGCGTATCCGGGGGAACTACTAACTGTTTACGATGTTGCAACGAGCATGCTCGACGAAATGGGTGGCAACACTGCTCAAGACATAATTGCAAAAAATCAGCTTAAAGCAGTAATTTCAATATTGCAGTCAGGAAACGACAAACTGTTACGTCAGTTCCCGTCCGCGATTGAAGACGCCGCAAAAAAAATCATCGAAGTGGCTGAAGACAGTCCAATTTACCTCAGGTCTCAGGCTAATCTCGCTGCGTGGCGCGAAAAAGTAAGTTCCCAAGAGTTTCAAAACAATCCAGATTATCGTCGCTATCTCGAAATAAAATCGGCATGGGAATCCGAATGCCAAAAGCTTCAAACGGACTGGGATAACGGAACAGCTACCAGAATCGAAAAATGGAATCTAAAACGAGATGCAATGATCGCGTATGTCCGATCGTTGGAACTACAAGTTAGCAAAGCGAAATCGACCCAGAATGCCGAAAATCGTTTGAGCACACTCGAACGAGTGAAGGCCTTAAACGAAGCAACAGAACATACGGAAGGACGTCCGTTGTGTTTGATTCCTTACTTGGAGGTAATTGTAAAAGCAATCGAGCTTGGAAAACCAGAAGTCAAAGATGACTAAAACTCATATGGTCACAAATTTCAGTGAGGGGGTAACGGTTCAGTGAGTTTTTTCGAAGACTTGGGCGATGCGTTTGAGAGCAACATGGGTTGGTTCATGCTCGCTAATGCCGTTAATACAAATCGAATTGCATCAGCGCAGCAAACGATGGCCATCGCTCAACGCGAAGCGTCGGGGGCGGATCAACGCATGAAGGAACGCGAACTCGATTTGCTCGAAAAGCAAATGGAGCAAAACGAACGATGGCAGAAAGAACAGCAAGCCCTTGCGGAGGCAGAGAAAAAACGGCAGGAATTAGAATGGAAGCGGCAGGAAACAGAAGCACGTAAACTGAAGCAGCTCCGCGCACTTTTAGCTTACTGCGAAATACTGATCGCCAACGATGAGCATAACGGTTTCACTTTAGCGACTCTTGAAATCCTGGTCCCATCGCTCGAGGCCATGAAGGACGCATGCTCGCCGCAGTCGGATGACAGTCTTCGAATGCAACAGTTTTCTGTTCATCTCAAAAGAGCACGAACAAAATTTCTTTTGGAAAACAAATCGAGCACGTGCATTTCCATGGCGATGCATCAAGCCGAACTTTGGATTACCAATCTAAACGTTCTGTCGAACATCGGCTCCGGCCTTTCTGCGATCATCCAGCGGTGGATCGATTCTTTATACTCTTCGATCGATAATCCATCACTTCTACAAGTTGCACTGAGTGTCTCAGAATCTCCATTACGAGCCTTCTTCCCGAAGGGCCGCGACACGAAAGCTTCTCAAGCAGCCATGACGGATCGACAGGGCCTGATTCGTTGCTCGGAAGAGGATTGGCAACGCCTTCATGCTCAATGCGCACACTTCAACGAAAGTATCGCGGCGGAAGCGAAAGAATTGGTCGCGGCAATTGAAGGAGAGACTGACGCTTGGTTTTCTGGTAATGCGTGGTTGCGTCGACTTAATTCAAAAACGTTGATCCGCAAAAAATCCAATACTACAGAGCATGCTTCGGTAAGTTCGATGGACCTTATTCAGGCGATATCGTCTACTAATCACTATCGAGGGATAGCGGTCGATTCAACGATCCAGCCTTTCCTCGCAATTTTGGAACAAGCCTCCGTCCATTCGAAGTCTCGAATTAAATCCCCAGAACTTACTGGACTGCGACTTGTTCCTGAACTTGCAATACAGTGCTATCGCGAATTGGTGGTGCTTCTAGCCGACGCGGACGAATCCGTTCAAGTAAATCAAACCGCGATGGCGATCGTTCAATGCATTGCAAATTCCGACCTTCCCAATTGCTTTGAAGAGGGTGTAAGCAGACTTCTTTATATCAATCAAGAGACTCTCGCGAAGCAAGAACGCGAGCGAGTGGAACTCAAGCAGAAGCGGCTCGCGGAGTTTAAGGCTCGTAATACCACAGGAACTGCTTCGACAGTCAATCCACCACGTCGTTCCCCGTTAGCCAACTCTCGAACACAAAATCACGGAATGCCGCCATCGTCTCAAGGAGTCGATCCGAATCGTCCTGTTGAGACGACCAACGATAACGAAGAATTAATAAGTCTGAAGGCTTGGATACTTGCGGGAAACCTTTTGGATGTCCGTAAGCGTCTCTCGCATCGGATCGAATCCGAAAATGTTGCATTTGTAGAAGCAATGGCCGCGTTAGAACAAGTCGAAAATCAGTGGGAACGCCTGAAGGCGATTTATTGCAAGGTGGACGTTGAATATGAAAAAGCAATTTCGCCCAAGGGAAAAATCGATTTTCTTAAACAAGGGTCATACCCCAACTTAGAAGCCGCATTGCGGGAGTTTCACGACGAATCTGTACAAGCTGGGTTCCATTGCGGGAGCGAGCTACGCGAAAAAATCGATGAATGGATTGAGAACCTTCGATCCGTTTGCGAGTTCGCTGGTATGTGTCTTTCATGGAGCGTTGTTTCGATCCCCCTGGAAGAAATGATCCGACATGTTCGACCTCGTGACCTGCTACCCGCTGACGTGTACATCAACGCTCTATGCGCGATGGCTTCTTCCGATGGAGACTTTTGTAACCAAGAAAAATGGACTGTCCACAAATGGGTTATCGACGCACGCATTGATGTTGCTAAATCAGCAATCGTCACGTCAATCGAGCAATGGTGTCAATTTGCCCGCGAGCGGAGCCTTCAAAGAAGCATTGCTCAAAGTGTTGTGGACGTGAAAAGCCTTCGAAAAACGCCCCTTGCTCCTAAGCTCTTACAAGGATTGAGCGCTGTGCTACGAGCGGATGCAAAAACAACTGCTGCCGAGACAAAAGTCTTCGATTTAATAAAGCAGCAACTTGCTTGAGGCTCCTTTAACCAAATAAATATTTCATCAAACACTGTAACGAAAAAAGTATGTCAGCCACAGCTACAGCCACAAAATCAGTGCAACGTGTTGCACTCAATAATCCAATTATTTGTCCTACTTGTTGGAACCGATTTGCTCCAGAGACAATTCTTTGGATCGCGACCCATCCATCACTCATCGGTGATGACAAATTAGGTGAGTACGAACCGATTCGATTCTTGCCAACTCGATTCGATATCTCAGGCAATGCAATCGACTCAAAGGGTTCTACCTGTAACGACTTGGCCTGCCCGCGGTGTCATATGCGAATACCTCGAGCGAACATCGAACTGAAACCGATGTTTCTATCGATTGCAGGAACTCCGTCCTGTGGCAAGTCGTACTTTCTCACGTCGATGACTTGGCAACTGAGGCAGAATTTTTCGGCTGATTTTCGTGTGTCAGTCACCGACGCCGATCCAATGTGCAATCGTATTTTGAACTCTTACGAAGAACAGCAGTTTTTTAGTTCAGATCAAGACACTCCGGTCCGACTGCGCAAGACAGAAGAGCAAGGAGATGATTACGCCTCCTCCATGATCGATGGACAAGTCGTTCAGTATGTGAGCCCATTTCTATTCAGCATGCGTCCCATGGACACTCATCCAAGTGAATCGCAGGCGGCCAAGGTCTCGCGGGTCTTATCGATGTATGACAACGCAGGGGAATCGTTTGCGCCGGGGCGTGATGGTGCATCCAATCCTGTGACCCGCCACCTGGGACAAGCGATGGCGATTTTCTTTTGCTATGACTTGATGCAAGATCCGCGCGTTCGACAAGCTCTTAAAGGAAAAACCACGGACATGCAGGTTGTCGAGCAATCGGTCACAGCTCGTCAAGAAATTGTTTTGTATGAAGTCATCGAGCGGTTCCGGCGATTAACAGGCTTGGGACAATCCGAACGGACCGATAAACCGCTGGTTATTATCGTGACCAAGTACGATGGCTGGAAAGCGTTACTGGATAATTTGATTTTAGAACGGCCAGTTGTTCGAAGGCCAGATGGCTTAGGTGCGATCGATCTTGTTCATGTCCGTAACGTCAGCAACCGCGTCAAAGAATTGCTAAGTCGATTCTCGAACGAACTTGTTACGGCGGCTCAATCCTTTAGCAACAACGTTTGGTTTATCCCGGTCAGCGCAACTGGCCGTTCCCCGGAGCTAGATACCGCTTCAGGAATTACCGGCGTACGCCCAAGAGATATCGAACCA
>JANODQ010000731.1:0-5067 GCA_031412775.1 Pirellulaceae bacterium
TCACAAGCAACCATGTTAGTGCGGTGCCCAAGGCAATCAGCAAAACCACCGGAACAAAGTAAGCGACAACCCGATCGGCAATGCCTTGAATGCGTGGCTTGGACGCCTGAGCCGATTCAACGAAGGCTACGATCTTGGCGAGCGTCGTATCGGCCCCGACGGCCGTTGCACGAAAATGGATGCTGCCATTGCCATTGATGGTTCCAGCAACCACTTCATCACCGGTCGACTTCGCAACAGGAACGCTTTCGCCCGTGACCATGCTTTCGTCAATGTAGGTCGAACCGCTCACAACTTCGCCATCGACGGCGATTGCTGAGCCAGGACGTACTTCGACAATATCGTTTAACGCGACTTCCTCGACGGCAATGGATTGGGACTGGCCATTACGAATCACAGTGGCCATCTTAGGCACAAGATTCAAAAGCAGCTTCATCGCATCGGCTGCTTGATGCCGCGATTTGGTTTCAAGATACTTGCCAAGTAACACAAGCGTGATGACTACGGCCGAAGCTTCGAAGTAAACATGCCGCGATGCTTCGGGAATCCATTGAGGTACGATTGTCACAACGGCGCTGTAGAGAAACGCGGCCATCGTGCCCAGCAACACCAGCGCGTTCATGTCAGGCGACTTAGAGAAAAGACTCTTCGCACCCAGACGCAGGAATCGTCCGCCAAACCAGAACTGAACTGGGATCGTCAGCGCGAGCATGACCCAGTTCCATCGCTCCATCGAAGCCACTCGCATCATCGTGTTCATGATGAGATCCGACAGCATCGGTGCCATCGCAATCGCAATTAACGGGACGGTAAAAAACGCCGACCCAACGAAAAGCCGCCATAGCTGATCCGTCTCAGCTTCGCGACGTTCGTTCGCGTTTTGTTTGTGCGATGTCTCGATTTCAATCGCTTCGTAGCCTAGTTTGGCAATCACATCGCGGATCGCTTGAACATCCCCTGTACTTGGTAGATGGTCAAACTGAACCCGCGCCCGCTCCGTAGCCAAATTGACTGACGCATCAACGACGGAGGGAACTTTGCGAAGTCCGTTCTCGACGCGACCAACGCAAGCGGCACAAGTCATGCCGCCGACGCCGATTTCTAGTTGCGTTCTCGTACTACTCATCCGAGAGCCTTCCTCTTGAACCGATCGTTGTTGCCTAGGCTTGGAAGCCAGCCGCTTCGACCGCCGCGACAATCATACTATCGGCAGGACCACCAACGACGAGAGCCATACCAGCTTTCAAATCGACCGATACATCATGTACGTCGGCAAGTTGCCGAATTGCCTCTTCGACCGCCGCCTTACAATGTCCGCATGTCATGCCAACAATTTTGAAAGTACGCTTCGAGTTTTCATTCATCAACTTGTTCCTCTCTTTAATTTGGTAGTCACGGTTCGACTAGGTTTGATAAGCCACCCAACTCGCTAGTGAGATGCCCGCTAGTGAGATGCCAACTAGTGAGATGCCAGCAACCACCAAGATCTTCGGAAAAACCAGAATTATTGTTTTTGCGAGAAGCGATCCTGTTTTCGCGGCATCTACGTTCGGTCGTGTCCGATGATTCAGCGGCTATTTGGAATTAATTCAATAATGATGCTTCTGGACAAATGTAGAGTCATTGGACGTTAAGGTGAGTTCGGGGCACAATCGATCGCCTATCAATGTCAACCGGATTTCCGCAATTTCAGGATAGAATGCGCCGCGGCGCATCAAAATTCTTGGAAAACAGTTCTACCACCAATGACGATGTCAATTCTCATGGGATCGGCTGAACTATTTTAAATTCCGTGCGCAAATGCCAGCAAAACGGCACAGGGAAGAAGTTGGGGGGTATCGATACGGCCTTACGAAAATGGTTGCATTTTTTTGGACGAGTCTTGGCAGAGAACTTCGGAGATCGGCTTTCGATCGAGCTCTATCGACTTGTTGCCGGCCGACGATATAGTCTTTGGACACCTATTTTTTACTGGAGAAACGGCCTACGGCCAACGAAGTTTGCTAGCCAATCGCTTTGTTTTGGCTCAGGAACAACACTGCTCCTTCCCAAATTTTGATTAAAATCTACAAGGCGGGGAAACTAAAAAAAATCGGGTGGAGCGTGAAGGCTTGCAAGCTTTCTGGCATCCAACTTTTCAGTTTTGTCAATTTTGCGAAAACCGTTCGGTATCTGCCATGAATCCATTCCCGCTTCAATGCATTTTGTTGATCGCAGTTGCGATTAGCCAAATTTTTGGCGGGATTTCGTGCTGCTGCCTGAGGAACGTTATTTTTGCTTCGATCGGCGAAAGTAGTTTCAGCAAGTCTGGAGTGCAGTCCAAGGACAGTACGGCATTTGACGGACCAAATTCAAAAGTTGCATGTTCAAAATGTGCTTCTCGTGAAAGTCGAAAGTCCCTTGTCACAGCCGGACGGGAAAATTACCCGTGCTTGTACCGCCCGCAAATTGGCGAAGACAATCAATGCCGTTGCGTTAAGCCAACAATCAATCCAAGCAACTCAACCGAACCTCCGTCGTTTCACCCTAACGTTCAGCTTGCCGTCGCTCACGACCCCGTTGTGAATACTCAACGCGATATCGTCAAACTGCTGAACCGCAACTATGCAGTCCCCATCCGATTTGGCGGACATTGTTGGCAATCGATCGCCTGTGTTTGGAAGAATTGAGAGCCCAGACAAACCTTCTTTGTAAGTTTGTTTGGAATCGTTGCTCCTCCACTGTTGGATGGCAAGAAAATCTCTCTCAGTTAAATTAAAACCATAGGTGAATCATGTTTACGAAAATTGGATTGCTTGGTCTCGTCGCATTGGCTTCGATCGGTCTTGATTCGAAAGTAAACGATAACGCGGCAAATGAGTCTTCGGTGTCGGCAAAAGGGCAACCCATTTGCTGCATGAAGAATGCGTACTGCTGTCTCGACAATCGTTCCTGCTGCCGCCGTTAAATCTACGGTTTGGCTAAAGGTCTGCCTGCCTAAAGTTTCAAAAAAACTTCGAGCAGACTTTTCTTTTTTCGCAGCATGGAGTGAAGAATGCATCGAGCAGAGTCATCCAACTTATTAGATTCGACATCAAGCAAGCCGCCGGATGATGAGTTGGCGGTCTGGATCAAAAATGCGACAAGCGGAAGTCGGGAGTACAAGAAGCGGATTTACGAGCTTCTGGCTTCGAAGATTTATCGAGTGATTCGAAAAATTGTCGGTCCGAGCAACGCAGACGACGTGATGCAAGAATTTGTTATCCATTTATTTGCCAAGCTCAACCAATTCAGATTCGAGTCTTCGCTTGAGACGTGGGCACATCGAATGGCCGTCAATCAAGGCTTGCAGTATTTACGAAAAACCAACCGCGAAGAACAACGAGTGCGAAAGCTCGCTTTAACCACCGAAATGTCCACTCCAACCAATTCAGAAGCTCAAGCCGACGACGCGGAGATTTTGCAGTTGGCGATGGAGCAGATTAGCGGCGAACAACGCGTGATCTTGCACATGAAGGAAATTGAAGGGTTAGGTTACGAAGCAATCGCGAGCGTCCTTGGGATTCCCGAGGGCACCGTGGGTTCGCGATTAAACAAGGCAAGAAAAGAATTGAGGACATCTCTCATCCAGTTGGGTTGGGAAGCGTAAAATCATGAAGTGCAAGTTGCTCGAAGAAAGATTGTCTCCTTACATCGACAAGAAAGTTGGTGAGGAAGAACGGTTGCAAATCGAAGCCCATTGCGAGCAGTGCGACGCATGTCGGTCCTTGGTCGCGCAGTTTGTCGCGATGGGATCATTGATGCGTCAGTCGGAATCTCGTGTGGATACCGATGCAGTTTGGGATAAGGTCGCTGCTCAACTCGATAGCTGCGAAGTGATGCCGATCACGACGAATGCCAATTTGAAGAGTTGGCTGCTACCTATCCTGGCAACGGCTGCGTCCCTTGCGCTGTTCTGGTTTGTGATCCGCAATGACTCTTCGAATCACGATGGCGATCAGACTCATGAGCACGCGGCATTGGCCGTGGACTTTCAGGAAGTGATTCAATCAGCGAAGACGGAGCCAAGAGCGGCGATCGCCAAATTGGTTAGCAAGTATCAAGGAAAAGAACTCGATAAAAACGCTGCGACAAAATACTTGGGTTACGAGCCAGCGCTCTTCCAGAGTATGCCTGAAGGCTTCGCTCGCGTGTCAACGCATATCTTGAATATGCCGTGTTGCAAATGCTCAGCGACCATCTGCGAGCGTGGCGATGGCACATCATTGATCGTCTTCGAACACAAAGATGAACAACCGGTTTGGTTCGGTGATTCACCATCGATCGAAACACAATGCAGTGGCAAGACCTGCAAAATTGTTGAAGCCGCTGGCCAGCTCGCGGTGAGCTGGAAAAACGAGGACAGACAGTTGACTTTGATCGGTGCCAACGACATCGCCGAAGTCAGCCAATGGGTGGCCTCGATGAAGTTGTAGCGTTTTGTTAGTCGGAATTATCTGACTGTCGTGACTTACTCGACTCGGAGAGTCGAGCGACAAACTTTGATTTTTTGTACTCACTTAATGGATGTCAGAATGTTTAAAACCGTCTATACGTTTGCCGCGATCTCAATTTTTACAGCAGTTGAATTAGTAACGGTGGTTGGATGTAGCCAACCGACTTCAATTGCAAAACTACCGGCTGACGGCAAGGCAGACGGAACTTCAGATATTCCAGCGACGAGCCAAAGTAAACCTGCCGAAGGGAAACATCCTCACATTGCGGGAGCTCATGGTGGGATCGTGATTCCCATCGGCTCGGACAGCTACCATGCCGAGGCGGTCATCGAGAAAGATGGGCAGTTTCGTTTGCTCATGCTCGGTGCAGATGAGACTCGCATCCATGAGGTCGACGTTCAGTCCTTGAAAGCATTCATCAAGGCGACAGGTGAGACGGATGCTTCACCCATCGAAATGAAATCGGTGCCACAAGAGGGTGACACCAGCGGCAAGACGTCTCAGTTCGTTGGGCAGTTGCCCGAGTCAGCCATCGGCAAAGCGATCGATGTTACGATCCCTAATTTGCGAATTGGCACCGAACGATTCCGAG
>JANODQ010000732.1:0-8601 GCA_031412775.1 Pirellulaceae bacterium
ATCCGCTTCGAAATTCTTGAGGTATTCGTTCTTCTGCTTCTGAGTCATTCGTCCGTCCGCGTTGGGGTGATCCTTGTGTTTCGAATCGAGGAAGCGACGAATCTGGCTGATCTTTTCTCGCTTTTTGTCAATCGCCCCAAGCTCATCGGACCAAAACGGTGCGGTTTCCACTGCGGTCACATTCCCCTTGAACTCCGGCATAGCCGCTGGTGCAGCCATCGCACGACGAAATGCCATCATGTTCGTTGAGTCATCCTTGAGTCCACCGACACCCATAACGCCGATTATGAATAGAAGCTGTGGAGCATCCAGATCCTTGCGTACGTCACGGATAAAGTGCGTAAGCAATTCTGAATAGAGTTCGAATCGGTCCACTTGGTTATGCTTCGGGTATACATGCCCATCGACCATGTCATTGAATCCCTGAAGCCAGACGAAGCCCGAGAGTTCATATCCTTGCTTGAAGTCGTAGCCAGGAATCACTTGCTTCGGATCGGCCAGGACTTTTTTTACATGTTCGATCATCAATCGATAGTATACGCCAGTGGCCTTCGTCTTTTCAAATTTCCATTGTTCGAAATCATTTGGAATACCGTGCCCTTTTTGCTTGGAATAGTTATCTACTTGAAACGAACTTAATTGATAAGGCCCTGCACTCGGTGAACGGAAATCCGTGTGCAAACTCTTGCCTCCCCAAGCGGTCTTGATGATGAGCACCGTTTCATCGTGTGCTGCATCCATAGTAAGACCGAAGGTGAACTCGGGCCCGATTTTTTCGCCGAGCTTGCCGATCTCTTGCCCACCCAACGACCCGTAGCCCGCTGTGAGTCTTCCAGAGAGATCGAAGTTCTTGTCTCCGGCACCAGTCAGATAAGATATCCACGCACCATCGCACACTGACGGCATTCCATCAGCGCTGCGCATCATTTTTAATAGCGGTGCCGTGGCCGAGTCATCGCCGATATAATCAAAGGTTTCGACTCTCGCATGTCCTTCCATGTTCGATTGGCCTGCAAGAATATAGACTCGAATCGGCTTTGATTGAGCTTCAACTTCTTGAGCCGAAAGGAGAATAAAAAACAGAATCGCCGGAAGCAGCTTATGAAGATTTTGCATTTCAATTTTTCTCAAAGTTATTGATAAAAGCGGATCACTATAATGTCATCGCGATGGTACTTCGTTCACTGTGTAGAATGCATTGCGGTGCAGCAATTCATCCTGGTCGCGAGAACGCAAACGGACTAGATCCAGCTCATACACAAATCCTGGATCGAGCTTTTCCAGAACGAGTTTCACTGAGAGACCGTCTTCAGCAAGCGTGACCGACTTCACTTCTGGCTGATGCTTGTCGATCTCCGGTCCACCGTAGCCAGCATGATACGGATGCGTGAAGGCGGAGATCGCGTAGGAACTCGGGGAGTTGCCCGTGATCGGTTCGACCGGTTTCGTGAAGGTGACTTGGAATCCATCGGGTTCGATTGTGATTCGGTTTATCTCGAAAGGCATTATGCCGCTCCATTCGAGTCGTTCGAGAGCGAACGGTTTGATGCCGCGGACCGGCCAACCACGATTGGTTCCGCCGCAAAGCAAATTGCCTCCTGGAGTGAATTCCACATTAAGGATACCGGTCGAAAGACCCTCGCGGAATGGATAGCAGGCACCCTGCCAAACACCATTGATCTGCTCTGTCGTAGCCCGCATCAAGATCGACTGCGTGTAGTCGCCAAGGAACATCTGATTCTCAAAAGGACCGAACTTGCCCTGTGTCCGATCCACACTGAAGGCGGTAATCGATCTGCCCATCCGGATGTACGGAAAAATTACCGCGTAGGGTACCAGTTGTTTGATGCGGCTTTTTTCCGTAACGATACGACTTCCCGTGTTCGGCATCTCGGGCTCAGGCCCTAGCTCTGACGAGAACGGATACCAGTTAAAGCTTGCTGGATGGCCATGAAAGCTGTTTGGCGAAACAGCCTTCAAACTGCACGAACAATTCCATGGCCCCTGACTCTCGACATAAAAGAGCGACCCATGCTCATCGAACCCGATGCCGCCCGGACTGCGCAAGCCGCTAGCAAAAGCAGTCGTTTTTCCATCAGGCGCGATCTTCATGATCAGCCCTCGGTTCAAAGCATGGGAGTAGTACGACGCGGATAATCCAAGCGCCACGAATTGACTTCCATCCGTATCAAGCTTCGAGCCGAATGCGTACTCGTGGTAATTGGCATAACCCCAGTCATCGGAGATGGTCTCAAATCGATCGGCAACACTGTCGCCATCCGAGTCGCTGATGCGAGTTAATTCACAGCTTTGTGTGACATGGAAGGCGTTATCGCTCCATGTCAATCCAAAGATCTCGTCGAGCCCCGATGCAAAACGATGAAACGAAGGGTTCGGCTTCGGCGCGTCGATGCCATCGATCAAAAAGATCTCACCATGCCTTGTGCCGACAGCGACTTGCCGATCCGATAGCACTGCAAAGGCACCGGCTTCAATGACCGTATCCTTGGGCAAAGGGAGATTGACGATTGGGTAAAAATCACGCTCGCGTTCTTCGGTCCCCCAGCGCTCACCGACGTCCTCTGCGCGGACTGGTCCCAGTCCCAACAGAACAATCATAACCAGGACAAACGATAGTCGCATCGGACTACTTCTTGAGCGGTTCATACAGAAGCTCCAGGGAGGATTTGCCTTGAGGAATATCCAGACGCAACAACAATTCGAATTGTGTCGGATCGTCGGATAGCGATCTTAATTTCGTCTCCGCCGCAGGGATGTGCAGCCGCAAACGACCACTTCGAAAGACTTGATCGGACTCGCGATGGATAGCACCGACAAGAGCGCGGAACCAAACAATCTGTGGCGTGGGAGACTGAAACTGAAGGACTCGCTTGAGCCGCTGTTGCTCCTCCGTACCCTCGGCGACAGACCGATCTTCGATTTCGATCGTACCGCTACGATACTGGAACGTTGGTATCGATAACTTGTCTTGGAAGTATCCTCGAAACTGATAACCGACATTCTTTGGGTAAAGAGGATTGGGATTAGTAGGAGCCTCTTTGGTCATCGTGGGCAACAATGGCCACGTAGTATTCTCATCTGCGAGTGGGACGAACGAAACGTCCTGTGGCAAAGCGATTGGCTCGTTAGCGGAATTGAAATCTCCTGACCCTTGGCCGCTCCAATTCACGCCAATAAAGTCCCCCTGCCAAATGGCCGATAGAGTTCCAGTTTCAGCGTTGAAGGCATAGCTTAGTTTTTCTGGTAAGCCAACCGCGATACCTCGAAAGCCCGCGATACGACTGCGACCGCGATGCACGATTGCGTGATCATTTACTTGGATCTTGGTACTCACTGCTCGGACGCCCGATGGGTCGGCCGCCGAGGTACCAAGCGAAAGATAATACCAAATCGCCTCGAGCTGACGGTCGGTGTTACCTTCCAATATCGTGTTGAAGGCAGCAACGCCGTCGGGCCAAGCGGTAGGCATCACAGTGCGAGGCCGAAAGGCTCCGGGGTTTCGAAGGTAACGATGAAACCATTCGGGCTGAAGTCGCTCAAAGCTTGTCAGTAGGTCGATCCCCTGATTCACATTCGCAGCTTTTCCATTGAATGGGTGACAGGCTACGCAATTCGCTCCTTTGTCGCCAAGCAATTCGCGACCCGCCGCGCGAATCAGCTTCTCTAGCTGGCGTTCACTTTCGTTACGGCTTCCTGCATTCGGAATTATCATTTGCGGACCGGTCAAAACATCAAGCCGCCTAAAGAGATCGGGCAAATGCTGCAGATTGGCCGACCCATACTGGGGCATTCGAGTCACCATATAGTGGCGAACGCTTTCACCATCGAAGAGCACCTTCTTCATCCAAGTTGGCTTCAGCTTGGCTCCCATCAAGGTTAGCGGCGGCGGGATACGACCGTCGTCGCCAAGATTCATTTCACTCCCCTTGAAGAAAGAGTTGTGAGCATCATGGACTCCGCCATACTCATCGCGAACATGGCAAGCGACGCAGCGAAAGGCCGTCAGCGTTTTCGCAACCGCTACTTTGTCGGAGTCGACAGGTATATCTCCTCGGATCGCTGCGTCTTCTCGAATTGCGGCGACAATGGCCTGTCGCTGATTGTCGTCGAGATCGAATCGAGGGCTGCGATCGTTCGACTTCGTCCCAGGCATTTTGGACAAGCAACCGGCCGTAAGGTCCGACGTCATTAACGAACCCGTCTTCAACAATCTCGCTGGCGGAGATGTTTCGATACCCTTGAGTGAATGGCACGCCGCGCAGTTCAATTCTTGAAAGTGGTTCTTACCAGCCGCGACCAACGCTGCGTCGGGAACCAGTGGTTCGCTAGGTTGTGATTGCTCGCCCATCAGATACCCAGCGATTGCGAGAGATTCGGAAGGAGTCAGTTTCATGTCGGGCATGCGACCTGAGCTGCGAACTCGTAACGGTTGAAACAAAAAATGGCTGAGAGACTTCAGGTTGTACTTGATTGCGACATGTTCGAGGGGAACAGCCATGGGCTTGATCGCATTCCTTGCCGCTCGCGTCGGATTTTCTGATTCCTCGTCATCTTCGGCGTCGTCATCTTCGGCGTCGGCCAAGCTGTTGTTTCTCGGGTTCTCCTGCGAGTCCGAAAGAGCATCCTTAGGCCCATGACAGGCGACGCAGCCGACAGAATGAAATAGCTCTTTGCCTTGTGCGTGGTCCACTGGTCCGGTAGGCTCGAAGGGAGCAACGGCAGTAGACTGAGCGACTAAGAAGTGAGTTATCGCTTCAGCAATCTTCTGCCGCTCCGATTCCGGACGTGATGCCAACACGTCCGGCATCGTCGTTCCCGGATGAGCTGTTAGTGGTGACGCAAGGAATCTTTGCAAATAAGCCGATGTGACGCGTGTCCCTACTTCAGCCAAATCCGGAGCTGTCTTTTCGGGAATGGAGTTGCGTGCAACATTCGTATGGCAAGCCGCACAGCGCAGTTCCGAAATCAGCAAACTCCCAGCTTGAATCTGCGTTAAAGGGTGATTCCCAGGCAAAGCCGGATCCCCTGCGGAAGCCATCGAACTGCTAAGCAGCAATAACATCCACAGGCAGACTTTTTTCATATTCGTTTCGATTGTGAGTAGTTGATTATTCGCCATAACCCCAGACATTATCGATAGTAGGAAACTGGTTGCGGTTTGACACCGAGTTCGTCGTAGTTGAAGCCGCTTTCCAGGGGCTGGTAGCTACCAACGATATCCACACTTCGGTTGTCGGAGATCGATGCTTCCATCCCGACGCCCCAGTAGGTGGCGTTGATCACAAGACGCCGCAGGCCAGGATTTTTCATGTCGATGCCGCTACCCATCGTGCAGTGAAAGACCCTGGCTGTTTTACCGCTGCTGGTCTGCCATGGCTTCACCCAAGCGACAGGTAGTGGCTGGAGTTTCTCATTCGGCAAGTCATCTGATTTGCGTCCCATCAACGGTTGGCCCCAAACAAGTGCCGTGCAATCCACAGGCAGGCTAGTTTCCTCGCGGTAGGTACGATAGACATCGGAGTCGCCCCAAATATCGGTGACGCCAATCAAAATGGGATGCTGCGTCTGATACTGATCGAGAATGCCACGCGTCGAGTCGGCATGCCAGCGTCCATGGTGATTAAGGAAAGCGCCGCCAAGGATATCCTCGCCCCACCGTATTTGTTTATTGTTAATCTTGTAAGGTAGTGGGCCGCGAAAACCGTGGTTGGCGGTGCGAAGCGCGATGAAGGGTTTGCCCGAGTCGACATAATTCACGATCTGCTCCAATTCGGACTGGGGTAGCGTGAGCAGGCGAGTGAAGAAGATAACCAAGTCCGCCGAAGCAAGATGTTCGAGGCCAGGAATGTGGTGATTTTTGAATGCAGCCTCTTTTCCCTTTTCGGGATAAACCGGTAGCGTTGGATCGACTTCGCCTGTTTCATTCACAGTGAAAAGTACTGTGCAATCGAATCCATGATGCGTACTGAGAATCTTCGCCATCATCGGCATGGACTGCTCGCTGCGATATTCCTGCTCGGCTGCGATGAGCACGATGTGCTTACCCTTTCCCGGACCATCGCCACCGGGATAAGTCAGCCACTTCGTGCCTTCCGTCGACGGTTGGTCTGGCTGCTGATTCGTACCGAGATTAAAAAAAACTGCGTTGGTCGCTTCACGACTAGCCTGAACGATATCGTTTGAATCGCCAGCATCCACGTCGCCGATCGTTGCATTGGCAGAAGTTTCCATCATCTCTTCGAGATCGACTTGATTGAATTCGATGCCAGGGTTCGGCGGAACCGTATTCATTTGGCTTGTGGACTTGGTACCAATCGCTGGCACATCTTGAATGCAATAAAGCTTGCTCCAGCTTCGCAGAAACATTTGGTCGTCCACGGCGACAGGCGAAGCATCTATGATATCGTCCAGTTCGTTGGTTGCGACAATATCCAACGTCTCATTGTCCTTCACTAGCAAGGTTGTTCCGTCGCGACTAGTGAAGTAAAAATGACCGTTGGCCAAAATGGGAGACGCATACATGGTGCGGAGACCAGTCAATCGAGTTCGTTCGATAATCGATAGTCCCGTACTGGCATCGATGCAACTTAGCACGTTGGTGTTGCCCGATGTAAGTAGCAGCTTTGTACCGCTGAGAATTGGTGACGGGACGTATGGTGTCCCTTGATTGATCTTCCAGTCTATCGCAGCGCTATCTGTAACATTGCCTCGCGAACTGAGTGGGATTGAACAAGCGAGCGCCCCACGATATCCGCTAGTACAAATCACCGAATCGCGGAACCGTACCGGCGAAGGAATCGCATTCACCGTTTGGCCTCCGCATTCCCACAGAAGCTTTCCATCGGTCGCATCATAGCTCTTGACCGAACCCGTTCCGTTAACGATCACCTGTTGCTTGCCTTCATAGGTTGCGACAAACGGGGTATTCCAAGAACTGACTTCGCCAACACGATCCACTTTCCAGCGAATTTGCCCCGTTTGCTTATCGATCGCGGCGATAAAAGAACCTTCTTCCTGGTCCCAATTGATGATCAAAGCATCCTGAGTCAGTGTTGGCGTAACAGCTTCTCCCCAACCGCTCCGAGTACGCATATCGCCTAGATCAATCTTCCATAGCAGATCCCCACTGAGCGAGTAGCAGAAGATGCCTCGAGACCCAAAAGAAAAGTATAGTCGCTCGCCATCCGCAGTCGGGGATCCCGCCGCATACGTATTTGTATAGTGTTTGCCTTCGTGCGGGACTTGTTCAATCGCGATTCGCTGCCAAAGTCCCTTCCCTGATCTACGATCATAGCTAGACACAACAAATTGATAAAAGAACTCGTCAGGGGTTGTTTTGGCTCGTTCGTCATTTACGATCGCTATCGTACTTTTTCGTTCAGTCTTGACCGCGGACAGAATGAAAATTTGGTTACCAAACACAATAGGTGTAGCCGAGCCTTCCCCAGGTAATTCAACTGTCCATGCGATGTTTTTTTCTTTATCCCACAGCTTTGGAGGCCTTGCATTGTTTCCCGCGTGCCCATCGGCACTGGGGCCTCGCCAATGCACCCAGTTTTCTGCAGCCTCAACCTGAATGGTTTCGATTGCCGCCAATAGCAACAGGCAGGTGAAGATCATTAAAAGTCGTCTCATTGCACGGTGCGCGTATTGTTTTTCATGGTGCTTTAATTTAGTTTCTCCCATTGATGAATTTCCTCCGTCAGTCGCCTTAGCGAGTTTTAAACCACAATTCGCGGACCATCTACGCCCATTCCATAAATTGAGAATGCGTTCGCAAGCGATTAGCCTCATTATCTTCATTAAAGCATTTTGTGGCAGGGTCTAGTCTGAATGACCGACGAAATCAATTCAGTTCTTGTCGGTAGGAGTCGAGTCGAATTTTTGGTTATTCATGAAATGGCTGTTCGATCATTTTTTCATATACAAACAGGTAAGAACAGAAAGAGTAAATTTCATGAACATCACTTTGGTCCTGCAGGCAAATTCTCTAACAGATATCTCAAAATGTGCATTCTAACATGAACAACCGTGCCATCTCCTTCGCGCAGTCCATGATCTCGGTTGGGATAGACCATATAGTCGAAGGGTTTTCCACGAGCGATCAACCGGTCTACTAAGCCTTCGATGATCTGAATGTGCGTGTTGGTCTCACCTGAGCCCGTCATGATCAACAGCTTTCCTTTGAGACCCTCTGCAAAGTTGATCGGCGCGGAACGTTGATAACCTTCAGCATTGACTTCTCGATCGCGCATGTAAATTTCCTGAAACCATGCGTTGTAAAGATGCGGCTGCGGTTTAGGAACAACAGCGATTCCCACATGGTAAGAATCCGGCTTGCGAAACATGGCGTTGAGGGTATTCGAGCCGCCACCGCTCCATCCCCAGATTCCAACACGACTCAGGTCAATGAAAGGGCATTGTTTTCCAAGCGCTTGCAAACCCGCTTCTTGCTCTTCAGTTGATAGTGGTCCCAGACTTCCAAAAATTGCTCTTCGCCATGCAGCACCTTTGGGAGCGGGAGTTCCTCGATTATCGATAGATACCACGACGTATCCAAGCTCGGCAACGACACGATTA
>JANODQ010000733.1:0-1617 GCA_031412775.1 Pirellulaceae bacterium
TGCGATCGATTTGAAACGTCCCTCGAAAAAGGTACCTTTGCAGCCATCGGATTTATTCGCCAACCGCGCTAATGGCTCCTTCAAGCACTTCATAAACCAACTGATGGAAGACAATCGTTGTCGAATAACTTCAACCCAAGCTGCGTCTTGAATCTTGGATTCGATGAACTCGGGTGTGACATGGATCGACTGTCGTTTCGTGTCACGCGGCGGAAAGAGAACGAACCAACGACGGGCAACTTCCTGAGGCGACCATTGCATCGCGTCCGCCAAGTCGATTCTAACCAAAGTATGGAGATGGTTATTCAGCACAGCATAACCCGCGACCGAAACAGCGAAGAGATCATTAAGCACGCGGAGTCGATCGTCCAGCCATGCTTTCCGGTTGAGCCCTGCTGCGTCCTGGGCTCCCTCACTCAACAAAAACGCACGCCGGACGCATCGCGAGATACAGTGATACCATCGCGTAACTTCGGGATTTACCAACTTTCCACGAGAAATCGTCATACCTAGCCCTCCATCGCGAATAGTGTACGCATGTCCCCTTTGTTGTCAACAGTTGAAATTCAAAATTTCTAAACGCTCAACGCAATGCATGTCCTTTCGTTCCCTGCTTTCGTTCCCTTTTCAACGGTCTTTGCGATGCTGATGTTCTTGGCTTTCTTAGTCGATCAAGTTCAGCAGTTGAGTGGTCCGCTATTCGCCAAAGCCATGTCGCAGTTCAACACGAAGCGTGCCTACTGGAACCACCTTCGCTGTTGCTTTGAGTGATTAGCGTTGACGACCTGGATCGGCTTATATCAAGCGATCATTGACGGTCGGACTCGCAACCAACCGCTCGGCTTCAATTCGAGCTAGCCGTTCACCAAAGCGTCGCATCGGAGAACGACAATCACTTCCACTGAAGTGGCCCGTGGAGAATCCGACTTGGCTGCAAAAAACCGACGAAATCAGGAAAAAATCGCCGCAAAACACTCTGTCGACACCCTCGGCTAATCGTCAACACACGGGTCTAGCCACCTCAAAACAAATCCCAGCAACTAAAACTGTCACGCCAATCAACTGGCCAGGAATCGCTGAGAAATAGCCGAAGCAAGAACAGCACTGCATCGGAGGAGCCTCGCTTCGGGACAGTCTCGAAATTCGGAATTGCGAGGGTAGAGGTTGCATCGTACGCTGGCCGTTAATATACTCGGTCTTTGCGAAATAATGTCCATCGTGATATCACATGTTTTCTTCTCCTTCGAGAGTGGGTTTATGGTGGCGAGGACTTTCTCAAACGAGTTTTATCGTTGGCAGAAGGTGACATCCCGGTATTGAAGCGAGGCCGTATCCGGCGTGCCAATCCGATTTCTGTCGATGCGGTCCTTGCAGCGACAGCGTTGCAAAACGCAGACAGTGTCGGTGAATACGTGGGACTTCGTCGTGGTGCGGCCGGTTATGTGTGCCGAGCTATTTGACTTGATCGTTGAGCATAAAAACACAAAGTTTTCCGAAATTCACGCAGTCACTTCTTCCGTTGTGGTCAATCCTGAATGATGACTCCGAAAAGCGGGTTACGACCCAAATCGATGCAGCGCCAAGCTCGCAAGTCACTTCGCTGCTTAAAGTTTGAGC
>JANODQ010000734.1:0-3869 GCA_031412775.1 Pirellulaceae bacterium
TTCCTTTGCGTTCTTAATGCCATACAAGTCGAGAGTCTCCTGTGTCTCTGATCCTGTATCCATCAACTCGGGTGCACTGGTTTGCATTCGGTAGGCCATCTCATAAGCATTAATCCGCGTCGCGATCTCATCGTCTCCGTACTTCTTGAGTCGGAGATCATTCAAGTGCGCCGTCGCCTTCAGCACTTCGACCTGCTGAGCATCTGAGACCGAAGAAGGGGTAGTCAAATTGAGAATTGGCTCGCCCTTGTTCCGTAACGGCACACCTTGGTAGGTAGACGGTAACATCCCGCTTGACCAGTGGATCGCCCCACCGCGAGGACCACGTGGCCCGCTTTGAAGCACGACAAAGCCCGGTAGATTCTCGCACTCGCTTCCAAGTCCATAAGTAAACCATGCTCCCATGCTAGGACGGCCAAATTGACCGCTGCCAGTGTTCATAAACAACTTGGCGGGAGCGTGATTAAACAAATCCGTTTTGCACGTGTGAATGAATGTGAGCTCGTCGACCATCTTCGCTGTATGAGGCAAAAGATCGCTCACCCAAGTCCCTGTCTGTCCGTACTGTGCAAAAGAACGATGCGTACCGAGCATATTAACTCGATGGCTAGAGTTCATAAAAGCGAATCGTTTACCCTCAAGGTAGCTGGCCGGCATCGGTTCACCATTGAGTCGCGACAACTCGGGCTTGTAATCGAACAAGTCTAATTGGGACGGCCCACCTGCCATGAACAAGAATATAATGCGTTTGGCCTTGGCGGGGAAATCAGTTGGCTTAGGTGCAAGCGGGTTTCCAACTTTGTTGAGCAACTCACTTCCTGATGCCTGACTCTGTAGTTGCGATAATGCCATTGCACCAACGCCGATGCCGCATTGATCAAAAAAATGACGTCGAGTCGTGTCCCTAAGCGAGTTAAAATCGTTCATGTTAAAAGTCTTGCTTGTTCGTTATTCCCGAGTTACGGTCTCGTCAAGATTGAGTAACACCCGAGCAGCGCTAATCGAGTCGAGCCTAGCCAACACTGCTTTTTCATCTTCGCTTGGAATTCTTGAAGTGCATCGACGAAATGCCGATTCAATGCCATCACGATCGATGATCTTGGCCAGAGCGTTCGCAAATTCAAAGAATGCCTTGTCGTTCAGTAGTGTGAGTGCCTGAAGAGGAGTGTTGCTTCGTATTCGCCGCGTGCAGGATGTGATTCCCTCTGGTGCATCAAACACATTTAAAGACGGATGTGGGTTGCCTCGGTAGACGAAGGTATACATACCACGTCGATAGCGATCTTTGCCGACGCTCTCTTTCCACTCTCGTTTCACTTGAGCGAGTTCCATAACTCCCAACGGAATTGGTGGGTAAACGGGAGGACCTCCGACATGATTGGTCAAAAGATCGCAAGCAACCAAGCCTGCATCGCGTACCAATTCCGCCTCCAATCGAAGCCTTCGCTGTCTTGCCAACAGATAGTTATTCGGATCCTTGTCTCGCAATTCAGGCCTATCTATCGAGCTCTGTCGGTAGGCCTGCGACATGACGATTTTGCGATGCAATTGCTTAAAGGACCAACCTTCGTCGATCCAATCAACCGCTAAAAAATCGAGTAAATCAGCATGCGTAGGAACCGCCCCTTGAGTACCAAAGTCATTTTCCGTTTCTACGATTCCGCGTCCAAAGAACTGCTGCCAAACACGATTGACGATAACGCGAGCTGTAAGCGGGTTGTCTCTCGAAACAAGCCACTTTGATAAATCAAGACGATCTGGGGTTCCGATTTCTGCGGGTAATGAGGGCAAAATGGAGGGCGTACTTGGGGAAACGAGATCTGATGGTCGCGTGAAGTCCCCTTGAATAAACAAGTGTGTTTCTCTGGGCTTTTCGCGTTCCTTGAGGATTAAAGAAGTGATTCCTTTGTTCAGTCGAACGTCAATCTTTTTGATCGACGCGATGAGGTCTTTGTATCGCTTATCGTTTTTACCTACTTCGGTAACATACAGGTCTTCACGATGATCGAACGTTCGCTTCGTCGGGTCGATTTGGATTGCTTTCGATGCGTACTTTGGCAGCTTCGCCTTTTGCTCATCTGACAGTTCATTCTCCCAGTTGGTTACTGCCGCAGCCGTGTCTTCGATGATCTTCGTTTTTGCCAACTCAAGCTTGGACTTCTGCTTCTTCAGCTTCGAAACCTCTTCTGCCGTCGGATCGATTGGAAGAGTTGGCTCGTCTTGATTGTTAAAGAACGCGAAGAACTGATAGAACTCGCGTTGAAGGATAGGATCAAATTTATGATCGTGGCACTGAGCACAGCCGATGGTCAATCCCAGGAAGACGGTCCCCGTTGTAGCGACTCGATCGAAGACACTATCGATCCGAAACTGCTCTTCATCGATCCCGCCTTCCTGATTGATTGGAGTGTTCCGATGAAATCCAGTAGCAATCGTTTGCTCTAAAGTTGCATCGGGTAACAAGTCCCCTGCAATTTGTTCGATTGCGAATTGGTCGAATGGCATGTCGTTGTTGAATGCATTGATGACCCAGTCACGGTACTTCCATATTTGACGAGGCGCATCCACCGAGTAGCCATTACTATCAGCATAACGAGCTTGATCCAGCCACCATCGTCCCCACTTTTCGCCATAAGCGGCACTCCGAAGCAGTCTATCGACAAGAACCGTATACGCACTTTCAGGATTGCTCTCATAGTCAACAAGAAATGCATCCAGTTCTGCAAGGGTTGGAGGCAAGCCGGTTAGGTCGAAACTGAGCCTTCGAATGAGAGTGGTCGCATCGGCAGTTGGCGAAGGACTAAGGCTATGTGATGCAAGCTTCTGGCGAATGAAGAAGTCAATCGGATGAAGTTGTGCTGTTGTCGGACTGTCCACAGATGGAATGGTTGGTTTAGCTGGTCGCTCGAAAGACCAGTGTTTCTCAAAACCCGCACCGTTTTGAACCCATTGTCTAAGGACCTTCTTTTGCGCCTCTGACAATTGCTTGCCGGTTTCCGGTGGCGGCATGACCGAATCGTGCTCATCCGACATTATTCTCTTGATTAGCTCACTCTCATCGGGATTGCCTGGGACCACTGCAATGGCACTTGAGTCAAGAGTGGCTGTAGCTCCCTCATGAGTATCCAGTCGCAATCCGGCTTCGCGTTTCGCTTGATCGAATCCATGGCATGCGAGGCAATATTCAGCGAGGATCGGCCTAACATCCCGATTGAATCGAACATCCTCTTCCGCAAGGGCGGTAGAGTTACTGAGAAGCATAAAGCCGAATAAAGATATGAAAAATCCGACTATTGGATGTAGCTTAGGCTTCACAATCATACGTAGAGATCGGAGAAGTGATTGGGATGATTTCAGGCAGGATGGTTTCGGGCGGGATAAACCTGAGGAGAAAGACAACCTTCAAGATCTCGCTTGAGTTTAATCTCAACTGCATAGTTTAGGCTATATCGGTCGGATCTTACTTTGAAAAATTGCTCCGTGAAACAACCACGCTCGTTGACGGGATACCAAGAGCAGATTCAGTTTTCCAAAGTGGCATAGCCTTCCAGCCTGTGATTAACTTACCAACACAAGCTGGCAGCCTATGCCACTCGTATCTTTCATCTTGCCGCTCGCCTAGTGACAGTCGCGAAGACAAAAGCAAACAATTCCTTGCGGTCGGAATTAAACAAGCTCGATCCGAGATACAGACAGCTTAAAAAGTGCCAAAGGGGACTCGCCAAACGCGAAAGAACCGGGGATTTTTAGAAATGGCTGGAGGCGGACTCAACCGCGGACACATGGATTTTCAGTCCTAGATAATTCGCGAATTCCCTTGGAAAATGAAGGTCTTTCTTCAAGAGCGCAGCAAATAGCGCAGCAGCAGG
>JANODQ010000735.1:0-2100 GCA_031412775.1 Pirellulaceae bacterium
GCGGCTTCAGTTATGCGGGAAGAACAAGCACGATCGACGCTTGGAGACTGCCTTGGGAATACTAGAAAGATACGGCGCAATCGATCAATCGGAAGACCTTTCGATGGTTGAGGTTCTTGAAGATTCGCTTCCCGCTCTCCTAAGCGATTCAACACACCTGGCAGCCAAATTGCTGAACGATCAGAAGAAGCTTTATGCCCTCGTGCAATACGTCCAGTGCGACCAAGATCGACAGGCTTTTCTAAGGCAGTACTTCGGAGCCGATTGAAAGCCTGCACTCACTCATTCGTAAGTTGCAGTAGTTCGATCTCGCAACGTGACTTACCGCTTTTTACTTGCGTCGCATGAAGCGCTCGACTCGTCCGATTTGAAGCTGCCACCAACCGAACGTTTCGGTCAGCCATTTGTAGATCGACGCACCGACCAGCGAACCTAAGGCGATCGATACTATCGCAAAAATCGCATCGATTAATCCGTCGATCCCAGCGTTTCGGTCACTGAACATGCTAGTCACGCTCAGTAGTCCTAAGGCTCCAGGAACAAGAAGCCAGAAACTTGGAAGGAAAGTAACAATCGCTGGCGGGCCACGGAAGCGAAGCTGAATCAGATAGCCCAATGGTGTTACTACTAGCATCGCAAAGAAGCCACTGACATTCGTGTTCCCAATTAGCTCTGCAGCCGTTTGTTCCGTTGCAAAGGCAACCAACAAGACTAGCAGCATCCATAAAAGCGAATTGCTTGGAGCCGAAAAATGAAGATAAGCTCCAAGCCCAAACACCAGCACTCCTACCCAAGGAAGCCAGGGAACCGTTGGAGTCAAACCGCTTGAAGCGAGCTCGATAGAAGTGTCGACTAAATTTCCTGGCTGATAGCCGACAATCATCGCACCCGCCGCCAGTCCGAATGCGAGCAGCAAGAGTTGAACAAAACCAGAGATCAATCGACTTGCGCCACTGACCATGTCTCCATAAGCAAGTTCCACCATTCCGAGCGTTAGCATGCCACCGGGCAAGAATGAGACCAGCGGCGGTATGATCGCGCAGCGTGGATCCAATGGAAATCCCATCTTCACCGCAACGAAGACCAAAACGGATACGATCGTTGCCGAAGTAACTGGCAGTGGCACTGCAAAGACAGCGCGATTGCGGTTGAATACTTTGAACAGCCCAACGACCGCACCTAGAACGCCCGTTGCAGCGATGCTTTCAGCAGCCGTAGTCAATATCATCGCCAATCCAACGGTCAGGATCGTGTGACCGACAATAACTCCGACGGGGCCAAACCGAGCTCGCTTATTGTATATTTCAGAGAGGCGGCTGATTCCTTCCTTGGGTGGGACCTCTCCTCGTTGTGCTGCATCACTTAATAAATATACATCGGCAATTTGGTCCAGTCGCAAGGCCTGAGTGGGACCTTCTGCGAGGGTGACTCGTTCTTCTTCATCGACCGTGACGCTGATAAATAATGCTGTTGGAAAGACCACGACTCTTGAACGCCGCATCCCATAGGCCGATGCAGTTCGACGCAAGATCAGCTCGACCTTCGCCGTTTGCTCACCGCAACCGAGCAATGCTTGACCCAGTCGAAACATGAACTCCAAAAGGTTGCGAACATCGGTGGACGCCTTGGATGGCTGCTTCACGATTGATAGCCGCCATCAGTAAAAATTTCGATTGCCTTGGGAAGCGATTCTCGCTCCAGATCCAAGACACGCTGCTGAAGCGTCTCTGCGCTATCACTTGGCATTACCGGGCATGCTTGCTGAAGGATGATCGGTCCATGATCATATTGGTTATCAACGTAGTGAACTGTGCAGCCGCTGATTTTTACTCCGAAATCGATCGCTGCTTGATGAACACGCAACCCGTAGAAACCTTGACCCGAAAATGCCGGGATGAGCGACGGATGGATATTGATGACTCGTTTGTCGAAGTCCTCAGGGATCAGCAAGTGCTGAACAAAGCCGCCCATCACGACAAGTGCAACATTTTCGCCGCGAATCGCCTCAAAGTTTGCATCGCGGTAAGCTTCAGGAGTTTCAAAAGATTTTTTCGAGATGGTAAGGTTTTTGATTCCTGCATCTCTAGCGAACTGCAGCCC
>JANODQ010000736.1:0-4752 GCA_031412775.1 Pirellulaceae bacterium
ACTCATGCCGGGCATACTTTGGTGGGTCGTGCTTCGTAGCTTTCATGCGGACCCACCATTTCTTCCAACCCAAGCCGCTTATGCCGTTGGAAGTCTTGGTAAGTATATCCCGGGCAAAGCGATGGTCCCCATCATGCGGTCAGCCTCGATGCGCACGTGGGGCGTTCCGGTTTCCATAAGCATTCTCGGAGTCATCGTCGAGACGCTTCTTTCCCTATCGGCAGCTGGAACTTTGGGAGCGATTACCCTTTGCGCATCGCGTCCGCCGCGTTGGCTTTTTCAAGTTTCAATTGCAGCCGCGCTCCTTTCGATCGTCCCTACGATTCCTCCGATTTTTAATTGGATGCTGAAGCAAGTCGCCAAACGGAAACGCCTTCGAAAAATTGAGAACCATAGTATTGAGAACAATGGTACCGGAAAATCACACGTGATCGGTTGGTCGCTCGTTTGTCGGTGTTGGTTCTTAGCCGCACTTGGTTGGATATTGATGGGGACATGCCTGTTCGCAGCCGTGGCAACTGTTTCGCCGCAAGTCCTGCGGAATGCCTACCCCGATTTTCTCGCTGGCGTATATTCGGGCGATATCGCAATGAGTCTTCAGCTTTGGATCCTATGTATCGCAACGGCTTCTTTAGCCTTTGTGATCGGATTTTTATCGATGCTACCGGGTGGAGCTGGAGTTCGCGAACTTATTGTGACGTTGTTGCTGGCTCCGATAGTCGGATACGCGCCAGCCCTTGCCGCTGCAGTTTTGTACCGAATCACAAATCTTATCAGCGAGCTCGCAATGGCAGGCATTACCAGTCTTGTATCACGGATCATTGCGAAAAGAGAACGTCAAGCGTAAAAATCCGGTATTCCCGCATTTTTTAAGCCGTTGTGGATAGTTTTGAGTTCTATCTGGCAAGTATTGGCAAAATCAAAACCCGTGGCTAGCTCAATGCACCCTGAGCCGTGAGCGCTATCTCCGGGTTCCCCCCGGTGAACTTTCCAACGACACAAACCATCAATCGCCGCGCGTCACCCGTGGCTAGCGCCATCGGCTCAGACTTCATCAGCCCAACGCAAGTTCGTGATCTCGATTAAGATAAGCATGTTGTTTCCCTCGCTCACTGATTATCAACTCTATGTCTAGCCTTACCCGGAAGCCCGATTGGTCCATTTTGATACCGCTGCTCAACGAGCGAGCGACACTTGAACCACTTTGCAATCAGCTAGCCTCTGTTGCCAAAGCGAATGGCAAACAGATTGAAATTGTTTTGGTGGATGATGGATCAACAGACGGATCATGGAATGCGATCCAACGACTCGCCTCGAGCTGCGACTACATATACGGGATTCGATTTCGGAGAAATTTTGGAAAGGCAGCCGCACTTTCGGCTGGGCTGCAGCAGTGCTCGGCTCCGATCATTATCACGATGGACGCCGATCTCCAAGACGAACCGCAAGAACTTCCCAGGTTGGTAGCAAAGCTGGACGAGGGATTTGATTGCGTCAGTGGTTGGAAGAAAGAGCGACAAGACCCTTGGCACAAACGATGGCCGTCGCTCGGATTTAATGCACTCGTGAACTGGATCACCGGACTGAAGCTTCACGATCATAATTGCGGTTTGAAAGCCTATCGACGTGAGGCCCTAGACGAAATACAGCTCTACGGCGAAATGCATCGATTCATTCCGGCTCTGGTCGCAGCACGTGGTTTTCGCGTGACGGAGTTGGCTGTGCATCACTCGCCACGACAACATGGCGTTTCCAAATATGGATGGACGCGGCTACCGAAAGGATTCTTAGATCTGATGACCGTTAGTTTGCTGACCGGATATCGTCAGCGTCCATCTCACCTGTTGGGTTCGATCGGTTTAACGAGTCTCTTGTTCGGCGGGCTGTCGTTGAGCTGGCTGACCCTTTGGTGGTTTTTAAGTCGAACGATTTCGGGTGATGTTCCGATACATTTGCATCAAAGAGCGATTTTTTACTATGCAATGGCCGCGATCATTGTTGGAGTGCAACTTGTTGTTATGGGAATTTTGGCTGAGCTCATCATAGCAACTCAGCGAACAGCCTCCGCACCTTATGCGATCAGCGAAAAAGCCTCTAAAAAATCCAACTGTGGGTTGATAAATACTGAGCCGATAACGCTAGCCACGGGTTCTGAGCACATACCCCTAGCCACCAGCACTGAGCCGATGGCGCTAGCCACGGGTATCGATCCTGTTACATCTAATCAGACGTCACCCGAGGCTAGCGCCTACGGCTCAGGAACGCCGATCAATGAAAGTTCCGTTGATGCCTAAGCCCGCTTCGCAATCTAGGATCTATTCTCTATTCGACCCGCTGCTGGTATTGGTTCTGGTCGCTGCTGTGATCCAATTGGTTCGAATCCTTACGGTGGCTGCGACTCCGCATGGCGAGACACCTTTTTTGAGCGCCAATGATCGCAGTCGATGGTGTACCATTGCATCGCTTACGGAAGACAGATCTTTCGTGATTGATCGATTCTTAGACCTTCGCGATTCCAGCAATAAGTTTAGGACTTGGTATTCGATTGATATGGTTCGCAAGACCGAGCCGGACGGTTCCGAGCACTACTACTCTAGCAAGCCACCACTTCTTTCCGTCATGTATGCTGCGGTCTGTTCGCCAATCGCGAGCCTCTGGAATCGACGGCTTTCAGATGCACCGCTCGAAGTGGGACGAACACTTTTGGTGGTAACGCAGTGGTTGCCGATGACGTTTTTTTGGATTGGATGTTGGATTTGGATTCTTCGAAGCGTCAACGACTCTTGGCAGCAAATGATTCTGCTGAGCTTCGTATTGTTTGGGACTTTTTTAACAACGTTTACAAACACGCTTAATAATCATTTGTCGGCAGCCATATCGATGGCTGCAAGCCTCGTCCTTTTGCGTATGGTGGCTGGTCCGGCTATGGACCCAACGACTTCATGGCGTTCGGTTCGCGATTGCATTTTGCTGGGTCTCACAGCAAGCTTTACCGCAGCATGCGATCTTCCGGCTCTTGCATGGGCAGCCATACTAATCCCCTTAGTGTTCCTTCTAACACGTTCCATTAGTCGCACTGCATGGATGGTTTTCGGAATGCTACCCGTCGCAATTGCGTTTGCCGCGACGAACTGGATCGCCTACGGCGACCTGAAGCCGCCATACGCGCATCGTGAAGAGCTCGGAACGAAGATTGCCACAGTACCTTTGTCGATTGCGAACTCTAATCAGGCAATTCAAGAACCGACCTCGCAAGATCTCGATGCAATCGGAAAAGCATTGCAAGGAGCTAACGAACGTGTGCTGGATTCCGTTTCTATTCAACCCGCCCGAAGAGAGAACACTTGGGAAGCAAGCTTTAAAGCGGAGACCGATTTGTCGAAGCGTTTTGCTGTGGTGCGCGATGGCGAGAACTGGGCCATACATCAATGGAACGATTGGTATGACTATCCCAAGTCTTATTGGCTGTCAAAAAACAAACGCGGAGTCGACTTGGGCGAGCCAAGCATTGCTCGCTATGCATTCCATGTGTTGATTGGTCACCACGGAGTTTTGTCTTTGACTCCATTTTGGTTTCTGAGCCTTATCGGGCTGGCGGTCATTCTTAGACAGCCTAGCGATCGCACTAGCTTTTTGATCGCTCTTGCCATTGCGATTGTGACTACTGTGTGTCTATCTTTTTATATCTCACGTCCTTTGATTGACCGCAACTACGGAGGCGTGGCAAGCGGTTTCCGGTGGCTGTTCTGGCTGATCCCGGCGTGGTTTTATTTTCTGCCCAAAGGCTTGGAGTTCGCTTCGAAAACATCGACAGGCAAAATGCTCGTGATTCTTACACTGATAACGAGCATTTTCTGGGCTACGGTTCCATGGGCTAATCCGTGGCAATCTCCACTTTTGTTTACGTGGTTCTCTTAACTTCATACAACTTCATACTCGTGTGTTGGATGGTTCATTCGCAGCATAATCCTTGGGAATCGAACACAAAAACGACCGCAACCAAACGGAAAACCGCATGATTTCTTAACAATCTCTTAACGCAACCTAGACATCTTCTTCATAATCCTCACTTAGCATGCTCCAAAGTTGAGAGACGCGATTAACAGGGATTAGCGTCTGGATCAGTTTTTTCATGTGGAGTTTTAAGAATGTCAAAGATGTCTGTCCTTAGATCAGTCCGAGCCCGTGGTGGCTTCACCCTGATCGAACTGTTGGTCGTTATTGCGATCATCGGTGTTTTGGCTGGTTTGCTTTTACCAGCCGTTCAACAAGCTCGTGAAGCGGCTCGTCGTATGACCTGCTCGAGCAATATCCGCCAGCAAGGCCTCGGCGTATTCAATTACGAATCCGCTTACAAGGTTCAGCCATCAGCCGGTCAAGGTATCACGCCAGGTTACTTCGATATTGCAAGCCCGTTCTACCGAACAGATGAGCTCGCGCCTCAAAGTCTCTACGTAACCATCCTTCCATTCATCGAGCAAGGTAACCTTTACAACCAGATGAATTTGCGGTTCGCTTACAACGATACTCGCGCACCACAAAACAATGATGCTTGCAAGACCGAAATTCCAATCTACCGCTGCCCATCCAGTATTGTTGGCGATAATAATAAAGACCCCGTGGGATATGGTCGCATTGAGTACTTTGCAACTATTATGTCAGACCTTAATCCAACGACTCTTCTCAGCGACCAGCCTACGGCTACATCTCGCGGCTCTGCGGCGGAAGGTCTTTTGGGTTTCTACCCACTTA
>JANODQ010000737.1:0-4559 GCA_031412775.1 Pirellulaceae bacterium
GTTGTAGAAGAAGGTGTGTCGATTCTGATGGGTCGCGATCGGGTTGCTGATCACGTGCAGGCTCAAGCTCAAGTGATGACGGCCACCGATATGAGCTGCCTAATGCATATGGCAGGGATCTCAAGCCGACAAAAACAGCCGATTCAAATGATGCACATCGCAGAAATACTTTGCGGAAGAACCCCGAAGATCGCGAACAATCAAAAGTAATAAACTATGGCACTCGCAACTCTCCCTGTACTCAAGTCGCAAGATCATCCAACACTAGCGAACGTCTTTGCCGCTGATGAGGAACGTGCACACTGGCACGATGGTGCACTTTGGTTTGTTAGGCAGAAACGTGATCGACAAGCGAACTCAGTGCCCGAATGGGAGCATCTGCGAGAACTCGCGTCTCAGATTAAAGAGCATGCGATCGCAAACGTCGCAGACTACCTTGAGAAGTTCGAAAGCAACGCGTCAGCCCTTGGAGCTGTCGTACACTGGGCCGCCGACGCGAAAGAGCATAACGAGATTGTCCTCAAGATTTTGAAAGAAAATCAAGTTAGTCGCATCGCGAAAAGCAAGTCGATGTTGACCGAAGAGTGTCACCTGAACCCGTATCTCGAGAAAAATGGAATCGAGGTGGTCGATACGGACCTTGGCGAGTGGATCGTTCAGTTGAGACACGAGCCACCGAGCCATATCGTTCTTCCGGCGATTCATATCAAACGTCAGGAAGTGGGTGAAACTTTTCATGAACACATAGGTACACCGGAAGGGAATTCGGATCCTGAGTTTCTTGCTCACGCTGCTCGAAATCACCTTCGGCAAAAGTTTATCTCGGCAGAAGTGGGAATTACTGGTGTCAATTTCGCGATCGCTGAAACAGGTGGCTTTGTTGTTTGCACCAACGAAGGAAACGCCGATTTGGGAGCGTCGTTACCAAAGATCCATATCGCCTGTATGGGGATAGAGAAGATTATCCCGCGAATCGAAGATTTATCGGTCTTCACAAGATTGCTCGCTCGCAGTGCAACTGGCCAACCGATCACGGCCTACACTTCCCATTTTCATGGCCCGCGTCCTGGTGGGCAAATGCACATCATCATCGTGGATAACGCGCGGAGTGATATTCGAAGCAGTCCCGATTTCCATCGGTCGTTGCACTGTATTCGATGCGGTGCTTGCATGAATACTTGTCCCGTGTATCGACGAAGCGGTGGGCATTCTTATTCCAACGCAGTTCCAGGTCCGATTGGAAGTATCTTAGCACCAGCACTGGAACCCGAGAAGCATTACAGCTTGCCGTATGCATGTACTCTTTGCGGGTCGTGTACCGATGTGTGTCCAGTCAAAATCGATATTCATCACCAACTACTCACATGGCGACGTGAGCTGGCGGGAAAGAAAATCATTCCCTACTCCAAACGCCTTGCAATGAAGTTCACGAGCGTCCTATTAAGGAACTCTTGGATGTATAAGTTGGCGGGAGCGGTTGGACGAACTGGGCTTCGATGGTCACCGCGTTGGGTCGTTTATAACCCTCTGAATGTCTGGGGAAAAGGTCGCGATTTGCCCGAACCACCTCGTGAAAGTTTTCGCGCTCAATTCGCTAAACATAAGTCGGAACGGCACGGCGTTGAAGATAATCACTCTTCGACCAGCAGCAGTGCCTCTTCGAACGGGAAGCCTCACTAATGCAACCGATCAATGCTTCACGAAAGTCGATTCTCAATAAGCTTCGATCGCAACCACTCCCATCGAATCCGCTACCGGAAGTAATTCACGGTGATTGGTTGCGTTACAACAATCCAATCGAACAGCTAGGAAACGTCTTGCGTTCGGTCGGTGCGACTTGCGAGTCGTTGACCGATATGGAATCCGTGCGAGCCAAGCTGCAATCTTACCCGGAGTTTTCTGATGCAAAGCGAGTGCTTTCTCAGATCCCCGAGATTCCCGGGAACGTGACTCTTGGAAATATTGATCGTCCTCATGATCTCGAGGATGTTGATTTTTTGATTGTACGAGGCGAAATGGCGGTGGCTGAGAATGGAGCCGTTTGGGTTACTGATAAAGACCTCAAGCATCGTGTCGCATACTTTATCAATCAGCATCTGATCATGGTGGTTCGCAAGGCGGATGTGCTTCACAACATGCATGAAGCGTACGCACGAGTCAAATTCTCGGGACCTGGTTTCGGTTGCTTTATATCAGGACCATCCAAGACGGCAGACATCGAGCAGTCCTTGGTCATCGGTGCTCACGGATGTCGAACGATGCAACTTTATATTGTCGACTAATGCTGTGGCAGCAGAAACAACAGGTTGCACCCTTGGATTGGATGAAGCAAGTTCTTCAGCAGCGTCGGCGAGATTCGCTACTACGCGTTGCCGTCCCAACGAGAAGAATATCACCAACGCTGATCGAAATCGAAGGAAAGCAACTGATTAACTTTGGTGCGAATGATTATCTCGGCCTGTCCTGGAATTCCAAAGAACTACCAATAATACTTGCTAGCCCAACAACGGGTTCCGGATCCGCTCCACTCATTAGCGGCTATAGTCAACAACACTCTGATTTAGAATCCGCCATTGCACGATTCGAAGGCTCGGAGGCCGCGATCGTTTTTTCGACTGGTTATGCAGCCAACGTCGGGACGATCAGCGCGATTGCACGGGAGGGAGATCTTCTACTGAGTGATTCTCTTAATCACGCGAGCCTCATCGACGGATGTAGACTCTCGAAAGCAAAATCAATTGTATATCCTCACAATGATATCCAAGCGATTGGGGTGATACTCAAACAGCACCGCGCGAGCTTTCGTCGATGCTATCTTGCGACAGATACGCTCTTCAGCATGAATGGCGACCTCGCAAACTTGACTGAGATCGCAAGGCTAGCTCAGGATTTTGACATGACGGTGATTGTCGATGAAGCGCATGCGACAGGAGTTTATGGACCAAACGGGCGAGGATGGGTTGAAGAGTGTGGTTTAGAGGATTCGATTGCAGTTCGAATTGGTACTCTTAGTAAGTCGATTGGGTGCGTCGGCGGTTTTGTTCACGGATCGCAAGTGCTTGTAGACTACTTGAGGAACTTCGCCCGAACCTATGTTTATAGCACTTCCATGCCCGAATCGGTCGCATGGAATGCTTCTAGGAACATTCAAAAGCTATCGGAAATGAACGCCGAGCGAACGCAAATTCGCGAAACTTCAAAAGACTTTCGAAGTCGCTTGGTTGGTCACGGACTTCGCGTGCCTATAGGTGATAGTCCAATTATTCCAATCTTCCTTGAATCTCCTACAAAAACGATTTCAGCATCGCATCGGGTTCGAGAGATGGGCTTTTTCGTACCCGCAATTCGCCCACCAACGGTCCCCGACGACCAGTGCATGCTCCGCATTTCGCTCTCGATCCATCATACAGAAGAACAGTTGAATAGGTTACTGGACGGATTATTAGATGCTGTAAACTAGGGGAGAAGTCCGGGGACATTTGACCGGTTCCAGCGTAATTCATCAGCCGGCAAGCGTTAGCTCAGTGGAATCTATTTTGGACAGATTAGCTGCCTAGCGTCAGCTTGCGGTTATCGACTAGAAAACAACAGTCGGTTGACGCCAGGCGGCTGATAGGAATTTGATTGTCACGCTGCGAACGACGTTGCTTTCTTGGTAGATTCTGCAGGAGCGCAAGAATCTTTCTCTCCTGTCCCAATTCATTGCCGAGAGACTACAATTAAGGAAACTCAAGTTCACCGAAGAACGAACCGTCATTCCCCTATATCTTTATGAATCAGTCTATTTGGCCCCAAAATGAAGAAACCGTCGAATTGCTGGATCAGGTACGAAACGGCGAAGATGGCGCTGTCGACAAACTTTTGGACAAACATCGCGATTCCTTGCGTCGTATGATTCAACTTCGGCTTGACCAGAAGATCATGCGGCGGGTTGGTGTTAGCGACGTTATCCAGGATGTTTTGGTGGAAGCCAATCGCCGTTTGGAAAGCTACTTGGCTAACCCGGTTTTGTCTTTTCATCTTTGGATTCGTCAGATAGCCAAAGATCGGATTATCGACGCCCATCGCAGGCATCGTATGTCGGCCAAACGGAATATTGATCGCGAGCAACCACTTGTTGCTCCCGGTGGGCAAGATCATTCCACGATGGAACTAGCTGGTCGTTTGTGTGACCCAGGATTGACACCCGCGGCCGCAGCAACCCAACGTGAAATAGCGACACAAGTTGAATCGGCTGTGCATCAATTGAAAGGACCTGATCGCGAGATCATTTTGATGCGTCACTATGAGCAGCTCAGTAATCTAGAGGCCGCTCAATCGTTAGGCTTATCCGAACCTGCAGCCTCGATGCGTTACCTTCGCGCACTACGACGATTGCGAGAGATTCTCGATGCAGGTTTTTTGAAGTCATCCGCCGAAGAGCTCAGTCCTCAAGAACCGGTTGCGAAGGTGGTAGTCATCAAAGATACACCGATCCCTTGAGGAGTCCTTTGTGATAAAGAACTCGCTCTTGAGAACTCAGAACCCTGAGCCGTCGGCGGAAGCCGCGGGTTTGGACT
>JANODQ010000738.1:0-7244 GCA_031412775.1 Pirellulaceae bacterium
GAATAAGCAACATCCCAGCCCTTCTTCCAAGGGTCCTTATCGCCGAAGAATACAATTGCAGGAGCTAAGTCGGATTTGATAAACCGCAAGACGTCGATCTCCCTATCCGTGTCGTCGTTAATTGCAAAGGCCGGATTAAACCACAGGTACGCTACGACACTTGTATCAAACCCCGTTGGATCCGCAGGATCGTTCAAGCCTGGATTCAACGTTGCCAGTGCGCTGATATGCCCACCAGCCGAACCACCGCCGGTAATGATTTTTTCGGCATCGATGCCGAGTTCTCCAGCATGTTGTTTGAACCAGCGAATCGCGCTCTTAGCATCCGACACACAAACGCGCTTTCGCGTCTCTCCGTCAGGTAAATCACTTGCTTGTTCCTTATTTAATATTTGATACTCAGCCGTAGCACACACTATTCCACGGCTCGCAAAGTACTCACATGCAACCCGAAACTGTCCCAGCGATCCTCCAGTCCATGCACCTCCGTGAAACAAAATCAATCCTGGTACTTTCGACTTCGAAGGATTGTGATTAGGTGGAAAGTAAATCTCCATATTACGAGGTTTACCGTCACTTTCCTTGTACTTGTAAAGCTTGCCAGCGGGTGCCGTATCACCAAGAGCCGCTTTGTTTTTCTTCACGACAGGAGCTTGCGCCTGGAGTAACGTTGCATCTGCAACGACGAAGGAAAAGAGAAATAGAAGTTGGAGCAATCGATGGGTTTTCATAATTAATTTCATGCAATAACTAAGTTTGTAGATTAATTCCAATATAACACGGTTGCGAGTTACGCGATCAGGCCTTGGATTACGCTTCCACCGAATTGACTCAGTTGCTTAAAACGGCCCGCGTGGTAGTAGGTCAACTTATTATCGTCGAGTCCCAGCAATCGAAGGAGCGTGACGTGGAAATCACGAACGTGGGCTTTGCCTTCAACAGCAGTCATTCCCAGTTCGTCCGTTGCACCGATGGTGTGCCCAGCATTACAGCCACCACCAGCCATCCAAATTGTCATCGCGTTAGGATTGTGATCTCGACCATAAGCGGTACCGCCGCGCACACCGTTGTCGGGCGTTCGGCCAAACTCTCCACACCAAACAACGAGTGTGCTTTCTAGGAGGCCGCGTTTCTTGAGATCTTTAATCAGGGCCGCGATCGGTTGGTCGACACCGCGTACGAGATTACCGTGAGCTCGTTCGATGTAGTCGTGGCTGTCCCATGAGCCGTTGTAGAGTTGCACGAAGCGGACGCCTTGCTCGACAAGCTTGCGGGCTAAGAGGCATTTACGACCAAACGCCTCGGTTGCATCTTTTCCGATGCCGTACATTTCTCGGGTTCTTACGTCTTCTTTCGACAGGTCAAGCAACTCTGGAACTTGCATTTGCATTCGAAATGCGAGTTCGTAATTGTCCATGCGAGCAGCCAGTTCATCATGACCGGGATGATTCGTTGCATGAGACACATTCAGCTTGTTAAGTAAATCAAGATTCTGTCTTTGCCGCAGTTCGGTGACACCAGGAGGTGGCTTCAAGTCAAGAATTGGAGAGCCTTTTGCACGAAGCGGCGTACCTTGAAAGCTTGCAGGTAAGTACCCGTTGCTCCAGTTAGCGGAACCTCCTTGCGGGTAGCTGACTTCAGGTAAAACAATAAAGCCGGGTACATTCTGATTTACGGTCCCTAATCCATAATTAACCCAAGCACCAAGTCCAGGGTCGCCACCAAATCGATTCCCACAATTCATTTGATACATCGCTGTCGGATGATTGACACTATCAACATTACAGCCACGGAAGAAGCATAGATCGTCCGCAACGCTTGCAAGATGCAACCAATTCTCGGCCATATCGGCACCGCTTTTACCGTGCTTTGCGAATTTAAATGGGCTGCGAACGTAGTATCGCTTCCCGCTTTCCATGGCGGACTTTTGTTGTCCTTCACGAACGAATTCTTGAAGGTGTATTTTCTCCAGCATCGGCTTAGGATCGAATGTATCGATGTGGGAAGGTCCACCCTCCATCATCAGGAAGATAACATTCTTTGCCTTCGCAGGAAGATGTGCGGGCTTTGGTGCAAGTGAACTCGTTTTCGATTCTTCTGCTTGCAAAGAAGTAAGCGCAACCGCACCGAGACTCGCTCCTAATCCGTAGACAAAATCACGACGTGTTGGTGCATGGAGCGCACGATACCCAGCGCATGGAAAGTATGACTTAATAGACATAGGTAAACTCATTCGCGTTGAAGAGAACCAAGCATACATCCGCTAGTGCACGAGTTCGAATCGATACATCCGACGGTTGAAGATCTGAATGGAATTCGTCATAAGCATGTAGCCTTTCACGAAAAGAGAATTTTTCACCAGTGTTCTCTTCGACAGCGTCACGTTGAACTTCTAATGGCGGCCTTATCGATTCAGGAACCGTATCAGCAATCATGGACTGAATCTCGCGCCAATGTTTTATGCACAAGTTCAATTCTTCGGGCGTTGGTTGACGAGAGAACGTATGCTCAAAGCACTTGGTGACAGCAGACTCCTCAGACTTGCTTTCGCTAAGGACACGATTCGCTAAAGCGAGTGCTCGATTGTGAATGGATTGGCCATTGAAAAGGCTGAACACTTGCGGCGTTACCGTAGATGCTTCACGTCGCTCGCATGAAAAATCAGGTGTCGGTGAATTGAAGACTTCCATCAATGGATCCGATAGCCCTCGCAACTTGAGTGCATAGATCGATCGTCGATGTCTTTGCGAGGGTAACGGATTGGGTGTCCAAGCCGATGCGAATGTCCCCATCACTTGGCGTGGTTGCATCGCGGCCTCCAAGTTAATCTCGGGGCGATTTGGGATACCACCAAGCTTAGGGTTCAATTCTCCTGTAGCTAGCAACATGGCATCACGTAACTCTTCCGCAGTCAATCGCCGTGGCTTGAACATCGCATAGCTTGTTCCAAGTGGATCTTTCTGAATCACGATCGCGCGATCCTCATGCTGAGAAGCACGACGATATGCTTCAGAATTCATGATAATCCGATGCATCGCTTTGAAACTCCACTGATTTTCAACAAAAGTCGCTGCGAGCCAATCAAGAAGTTCTGGGTGGGTTGGTTTGCTTCCGGTACTACCAAAGTTATTCGGATTGCCTGCGATCGCGTGATCAAAATGCCACAACCAAATACGGTTCACGATTGCTCGAGATGTGAGCGGGTTTTGGTTGCTTGCGACCCACTCAGCAAACGCTTTACGGCGGCCGTCAATCGTATCTGGAATAGGAACGTTTTGAATCTCGCCCAAAACACTCAGCACGCCGGGTTTCACTTTTGGACCAGTGCCAAACGTATCGCCACCAGTGAGGATACACGTCTCTTCCAATTCCCCATCTTGAAATGGTTGTTTTGGAATACGCAGCGGACTATTGACCGAAGTCATCTGAGGAGTTTTACCCGCATAAACAGCATGTGCGTACGGTTCATATCGCTCCAGTTCCCAAGTGATGCGTTCGAGTCCCTTTCGTGCGACTCGTTCGTTTCCAAAGTCTTGCGGTGTGAACCCGGCAAACTTCGGTGGAAATTGATCTTCGGATACACCCTCTTTGAGCAGCAGGCTTCTTACGGAAGAAAAGCGCCCCGGGAAATCGCGGCGTTTACCATTAGTATTTGAGTTACCGTCTGAATCCGCAGCCTTCTTTGCTAAAACATCGAGTGCTTTATTCCAAGTATCAGGCGAAAGCTCTTGTTCGCGAAACCATGCCTGAGCGGACTTCAGTAGCTTGGCGTCCAGTGTCGCAAGCATCGACTGATACTCAGCGCGACGAAACTCTAGATACTTTTGCTCTTCAAAGCCTTCAACATTTTCTCGTTCTAGAAATGGTGCTTGCCGTTCGACAAGCTGTGTTGTCGCAAAGACCGCTTGGATGGAATAGAAATCATGTGTTGGCACTGGATCGAATTTATGATCATGGCATCGAGCACATTGAAGCGAATGCGCTAGAAAAGTTTCGCCAACGCTGTTCACTACATCATCCAAGAATCGTTGCCGCGCAATTTTAGCGACCTCCATGCCGGTCAACTCCCAAGGTCCCATGCGAAGGAAACCCGTGGCGATGACAAGTTCGGGATTGGACGCGTCAATTTCGTCACCGGCAATTTGCTCGCGCACAAATTGATTGTATGGCTTATCGGAATTGAATGAATTCACAACGTAGTCGCGATAACGCCAAGCATTCCCCCGTTCATAGTCGTTTGCGAATCCCGATGAATCCGCATAACGCGCGACGTCCAACCAGTGCTGTGCCATGCGTTCACCATAATGAGGCGACGCTAACAAGCGATCAATGACCAATTCGAAAGCAACATTATCTGCGCGAGAGTCTTTGATAAAATCTTCGACCTCACTCGGACTAGGTGGCAACCCCGTCAAGTCAAAGGTCGCGCGGCGAATCAAGGTTGTTCGATTCGCTGGTGGCGCAACTTCAATACCCGCAGGCATTCTTTCTGCGATCAAAGCATCGATCTGATCGCTACCATTTCGTTGATCAACTTTCAACGGTGGGACTTCCTTATAAGCCCAAAGACTTTCACGTTTATACCTGCGGCTTGCCCACGCTTCCGAGAGTGCACCTGTCGTTTTGACGATCATTCCATCTTCCGCATTCCACTTATCGGCATTCGCAATAGCGATTGATTGAAATTCGGATTCGTTAGGCCACGGTGCGCCGCCTGCGATCCATTCTTTTATCCAATCAAGCTGTTCCCTGTAGAGCTTGTCCGCATCTTTGGGAGGCATCGCGGACCACGCGTCATGAGAACGTGTTGCAGCCAAGTAGATCGGACTTTGTTCAGAATTCCCAATGACTACTGCGGGCGACTCGCTATCTCCTCCTTTAAGAAGGCCGGATATGGATCGCATATCCAGTCCGCCTTTGATATCCGATTCGTCTTTGCCATGACACGCTAAGCACTTCTCCTCGAAAATCGGTGCAACACGACGCACAAACAGCTCTTGAGCCTGTACGTTGGTTTGAGCTGCTTGGACAGCACAAGTGAAGGCTGTGTGACCGCTTAAGATACAGCTCCATACGCACGCGATTAAAAGCACTTGCAGAACGTAAAACGGTAGGGAGAGCATCGTTTTGTTTCGACTCGATCAGCAAATGTTGGGGGGGAGGGCATCGGCTTTTACGTCGAACTGGAAAGCAACTTAGCCGGTGATTAACTGCTTCTGGAAATGGCCCTCATTAATGGTGGGGCGTTCAATCCTACCTTTATGATTGTAAGTGAGCTTCATATTATCGAGCCCCATTAACCAAAGAATCGAGGCGTGGATGTCATGCACGTGCATCTTGTCTTCGATTGCATACAACCCAAGCTCGTCGGTCGCGCCGATTGCTTGACCACCTTTTACTCCGCCACCTGCCATGAAAATTGAGAAACCGGTTGGATTATGATCGCGGCCATCACCCTTTTCGCTCATTGGAGTTCGTCCGAACTCGCCGCCCCAAATGACTAGCGTCTCATCGAGCAAGCCACGTTGCTTCAAGTCTTTCAAAAGCCCGGCGACTGGTTTATCCATTGAACGGCATAGATTCGAGTGGTTCTTTTCGATCCCCGCGTGCGAATCCCATTTGCTACCAGTACCGCTATAAAGCTGCACAAAACGTACACCGCGTTCGACCATGCGACGTGCTCGAAGGCAATTTCTACCGAAGGTTTCTGTCTCCTTTTGATCCAGCCCGTACATCGCTTCCGTCTCAGCGGTTTCTTGCGAAAGATCGAGTGCTTCGGGGGCTTGTGCTTGCATGCGGAAGGCGAGCTCGTAGCTACGAATTCGGGCTTCTAGTTCGGTTTGCTGCGGATGAACTGCTGCGTAGGACTGATTAAATTGTTTCAGGAGAGCCAGCTTCGACTCCATCCGCTCTCCCGAGTAACCCGCCGGAAAGTTGAGGTTCGAAATCGGCTCGGCATCGGTACCATTGATACGCACCCCTTGATAGGTAGCAGGCATAAACCCACTTCCCCAATTTCGTGGGCCATTGACCGGTCTTGCAGCGCTATCGCACATGACAACGAAGGATGGCAAGTTTTCGTTAGCCGACCCGAGCCCGTAATTAACCCAGGAACCCAATGAGGGGCGTCCAGCAAAATTAATGCACGTGTTCATCTGACACACGCCACCAGCATGATTAATACCGTTGGTCCAACAGGATCGAATCACCGCAATGTCATCCATGCACTCGCCGATGTTTGGGATCCAATCGGATGCCGGCATCCCACTTTCACCGTACTGAGTCCAAGTACGTGGGGACGCCAAGAGCGGCGCGTTTTTCTCCCCCATCGCAGTGATCGGCTCTCGAAAGCTGCTTGGCAACGGCTTACCGGCTAACTTGTTGAGCAGCGGTTTCGGGTCTAGTAGATCCAAGTGGCTTGGACCGCCTTCCATGAACAGCCAGATCACGCTTTTTGCCAGCGGACGATGATGAGCTTGAGCCACAGCATCACGAGTCAGCATCCAATTAAGAGCGACTGACCCCAGCCCCATCCCACTGCTTTGTAGTAAAGCACGACGCGAAATGCTTGTCGATAGATCAATTGCAGGCGACATGTCACTCCAGATATAAAAATTGATTCGAATTGAACAGGATATGACAGAAATCTGTTAGTTGTTTCGGATCGATAACTTCGGAATCTTCTCCTGAACCAAGACTCAAGAACTGACGAGCAAAATTCATATCTGCGTCGGTCGGTTCTGTTCCCCATGTCCAACGAAAGGCGTTCCGTAGCACTTGATCCGGCTCCGGTTGCGCCGCTAAAAGCCGTTGCGCAAGCTTACTCGCCTGCAACAATGCGTATTTACCATTCAATAGCATCAGCGATTGCGTCGGAGTCGTTGTCGTATCTCTTACAGCAACGCTTTGAAGCCCGTTGGCAATGTCAAAGCCATGGAGAAACGTATCATTCTGGTTGCGAATGCTTTTGACATACAACGAACGACGTGGCTTGTCCTCAGTCACGCTTGGCCCACCCGTCTCACTTGATAGTTGTCCGCTAGCGGTCAATATTGCATCGCGAATTTGCTCCGCATGAAGTCGACGCACGCGGGTCCTCCACAGCAACCGTTCAGCGGAATCGATCGATTGATAACGCTCAGATTGAGGATGCCGTGAAGACTGCTGCCAAGTTGCCGAAAGGAGAATCTGCTTGTGTAGTTTTTTGAAGCTCCAATGCTCTTCCACAAAGGTCGCTGTAAGCC
>JANODQ010000739.1:0-13957 GCA_031412775.1 Pirellulaceae bacterium
GGATTTCGATTTTCCATCTGGCTCAATCCTTCCTGAGGCAATACCCTGCCGCGCGTCACCCGTGGCTAGCGCGATCGGCTCGGTGTTTAGGCACTTTAATCTCCATTGCAATAGCCGCCGCGCGACCTGAGATCGCGATCCGTAATTTGCGAGAGCCCAAGCACCACCGAGAGTCGAGTGTAAAGCGGCCGTTGCTAGAATCCCCTTGCTTCTCAGCCACTCAAGTACCAACTCAATCATTCGATCAGCACCACCGAAGAACTGATCCAAAGCTGTCGCATCCATCACGAAGCCTTGTGGTTCATGGAGCAATCTTCCTGACCAAACCACTTCATCCAGCATCTCGATTCCAACCATAGGACTAAACTGCCAAGCCTCTTGAGCCAGCTCGCACAAGGCTTCCAAGTCTTCCTGGGGATCGTGATCGAGAATACGGATTTGGGGCGAGACGGCTGTAGCTTCGCTGATCGACATGCCCGGAGAAATCCCCAACTGCCAAGCTAGCGGATCCGCCGCTGCGACCCGTAAACCACGACGCGGATCGCGAACTTGAAGTATAAAAGCATGCTGACAACCCTCATGCTGATTACCTGCATACTGAGCCGTGATCGCTAGCTCCGGGTTCCCCCCGGCATTTGAAATGGTCTTTGAAGGAGTATTGGAAATTTGAATACGCGGGGAACCCGTGGCTAGCGCCATCGGCTCAGCGGGCTTAGGCTCAGCGGGCTTGGGCTCAGTGGGCTTGGGCTCAGTGGGCTTCGGTGCAACAGATTGTTTTTCTTTGTCGCTAGCTTGCGCGATTACGTTTGGCTGGCTGGTTTGTGTTTGCTGGGCGAGGATACGTTGGCATGGCCAATTGGGAAGCCAGACGCATAGAACTTGTTGAGGCAGCGACATTGTTTCTCTCCACGGTTCTTTCTACTAACTTTCTTCCTGTAATCGTGCCGCTTTGCGTATCGATCATCAACATCCAATGCTGACCGCTGCGACCGCCACGCATTCGCAACGACTCCAAATGAATCTGACGTGTCCCCCCCTGAGCCGTGAGCGCTAGCTCCGGGTTCCCCCCGGTATTTAAAATGGTCTTTGAAGCGGTATTGGAAAAAGCATGGGGAACGGTATTGGAAATTTGAATACGGGGGGAACCCGTGGCTAGCGCCATCGGCTCAGTATTTTGTGATGCAGTATTTTGTGATGCTGGTAATCGATTCGCCCGGTGGTTACATATTCCCCATTGCACTTCGGACCAGCTTGGTTGCGATCGAGCCGATGCGGGACGTAGAAACAACCCGAGTGCACCATTTTGTTCTGCTGCTAATTGAAATCGACGAGCATTCAAATCCGACAGCTTGTCCAACCGAGCCACTACGGCAGCAACCGCCGAGGATCGTAGCGACTGATCGATCGCCCACATCGCATCGTCCAAGCTAGGTGGTCGCAACACAATGATTCGCTCCAGCGGAAGCCCCATGTAGAGAGCCGCCGGCGGATAGAACGACTCGTCGGAATCGATCACGACAACATACTTGTTGCTCTCCTGCATGGCATACCGAGCGGCAGTCAAAGCCAGATAAAGACTCCCGTTTCCAAAGCCTCCACCGCCCCGTTCGCCGCCCCGTTCGCCAACTCGATCACCACCATCAACCCACTCGACAATCGTTCCCATTGAATAACCACCCCCAGGAAGTGCGTTATCCAGCACACTGCACCCGCTAGAAACAGTCCCCTTGCCGGTTAAGCCAAGTGCATAGCCGCCGCGCCCTGCAGTTTCGATAGCACGTATTTGCTTGGCCAGTTTTTGCGTATCCAGTGCCTGAGTATCCAGTTTTTGCGTATCAGACTTCTGTAAACTTGGCTTCTGCGAAAGTGGACTGGCGGCTGTAACAACGGGCGACATCGATTTCAGGCTCCAGGTGACTAACACAAAACAGGTGGGCTGATGAAACCTGAGCCGATCGCGCTAGCCACGGGTATCGATACCGCCACCGTTTGGCTGACAGCACCCGAGGCTAGCGCTTACGGCTCAGGGAAAAACGCTTTCATCAGCTCTTAATAAAGGTGTACTTATGTATCGTTTATTATGTAATGCTAGCTAATACAAATTCAAATGTCCACTCGAAAATACATATCGCGTACACATGAAATGCGGATTAAGGTGTACAAACCACCGAGGACACCTTTGGTCACTCATGCGAGCATTTTTTAGAAAACAATTCCCGCAGATGGGCCTGGCAGACGGGATTGGCAGACGGGATTGACAGATGGGCCTGGCAAATGGGATTGATCGTCGCGAGTGCTGCAACGCCGTATATCGCTGAATTTGATAAACTCAGCGGACGAGCTGAGTTTTCCGATTACCACTCCCAAGCAGGACTAGATTTATGAAGAACCTCTGGATGACGATTTATTTGGCTACTGCGGCGATTTGCGTCCTGGGCGTGTTCGGTGCGAATCTCAACGCCGCGTCGTATGATCCAACTTGGGCGACCTTGCAGCCGACTCGAACAATTTCGTTTGCAGGAAAACCAGGTGCGAGCGATACCGATAACGGCAAAGAGCTAGTCCGCGCGATCGAAAGCTTAGTTCCCGGTGATCGCTTGGAGGTTGGCTCGGGAACTTACAGCGTCGCCCGCTTTTGGGATCTTACTGTTTCAGGGACAGAAGCGGCACCAGTTTGGATCGTAGCCGGCATAGACCAGAGTGTGATCGTGACGCGCCCCGACAATCGCCAAAACATTTTGAACGTCGGTCAAAGTAAGCCTGTTCAGTTTTTATGCTTTGAAGGAATTGAGTTCACTGGAGGAAGCCACGGCGTTCGGCTTGGGCAATGCAACAACGTCTGGATCAACCGATGCCATATTCACCATACGCACGAAGTTTGCTTAAGCGCGAATACGGCCGACTCGCATCATCTTTATATCACTCGCAATACGATTCACGATGGCGGTGGGACAGCCGAAGGGATGTACCTTGGAGGTAATCATGGCGATGTCATCATGAGCGAGAGCACGATTGCGTTGAATCATGTTTTTAACTGTCGAGGCAACCAAGGCGATGGTATCGAAGTCAAGCAAGGTTCGTGGGGTAACTTGATTGCCGAAAACCATGTTCACGATTGCAACTACCCATGCATAACCGTTTATGGAACCAACGGCAAGCAACAGAATGTGATTGAACGCAACATCTGCTACCGAAGTCAAGACAGTGTCATGCAAGTGCAAGGCGAAGCCATTATTCGTAACAATCTATTGATCGATGGAAAGAATGCAGCGTATGCGAGCACCGATCACCAAGGCAAAACAACTAACATTCAGTTTGTTCACAACACGCTCATCAATACGTCCCATGCGTTTCGTGGCGGCTCATGGAATGCGCGAGACAAGATGGTCATCGCTAATAACATCCTCTACTCACGCGAGCAGAATGCTCTACTATTTCCTAATGGATATGAAGCGGTAGTCATCTCCGGAAACGTGGTCCTCGGAAACGGACCGAAGCAAGGCTCACGAATTGGTCGTGGGCTTGAGGATTTTAAGAAGCTATCGTGGGATGGTAGAGATCGCGATGCAACTCCCGCTTTAGACTCGCAGTTCACCAATGGTGCCCTGGAGTATCATTTACCGATAGATTTGTTTGGGAAAGTAAGAGACCAGAAAGCCGTTATCTCTGGAGCGGTAATCCCCTGATTACCATCGACTACTTCCCTTCATTAGTTTTCAATTATTGCGGTGGAGGCTTGTCACACATCCATTTACACGGGCTTACTATGATCGGGTTGGACGTAATGATTGGGTGAGAAAAGTTATGCAAGAAAATGATCTCCTTCTATTTGGGTTTCGATAGATCAACACTTATTTTCTAAACATCTAAACAAAGGCTTCCTTTCTACTGGGTTGGAATAAGGGTTCGCATACGTGTTCCCATAGAAACACTCATCAAAATTTCGTTGGCGTCTATGTCGTCGGGGAAATAAACGCCGCCGATTTTCGCCCCGTGGATCGACACGCCGGAGAGGTTCATGTGTCTCATATCTTGTCCACGCAAATCGCACTCTTTTAGGTAGGCGCCGGTCAGAACGATTCTCGTCAAGTCCACCTTTCTCAAATCAGTACCGCGAAGATCGGTGTTTGAGAAGTCAATTTGCTTATGATCAGATGTCAATCTCCGAAACGTTTCGAGATCACTAAGTCGCAAGGCTTTAAAAGCTGGGTCAGATAAATGATTTGGAATAGTCATGATTGAAACCTGTCCATCCGGGTCTTGTTCGCCAACTGAATAGTAGGTCACAAAATTCGGTGGAGCAGGAATTTTAATAAAATTTTATCAGCAACCCGTTTCGGGTTTTTGTGGGACGAGAATGATTCTCCAGTCCCGATCTATCTAGACAGGCTTTAGCGATCTCGCCTCGTGTGATAGATAATCCCGCATGTGCCCACAGGTATTAGATCACCGAACTTGGGTAGATTGCGATTCGCATATTCCGCTAGAGTTGCGACGCAGCTTTCATGAAAGCAGTACAGGAGGCAAGAGCCTCCTGTATTAGGATTCCAAACCAAGTTTAGAATCAAATAAATATCGCGTTACGCTTATTGAATCTCTGGGCGTTCAGCACGTCCACTGGGGCGATCACCACCGCGATCGCCTCTGTCACCTCGTCCGCCACCGGGGGCTCCCGGTCCACCGAATCCAGGGCCACCAGGTCCGCCAAATCCAGGGCCTCGTTCAGGGAACTCGAATTTTTCACCTTTCATCGAATCGAATTGCGTGCGTTGTTCGCTGGTCAGCACCTCCAGCATGGACTCCCCGGCTTTCTTTCCCATCGCTTCCATTTGCTCACGAACTTTCGACCAGCCATCCCTTCCACCGGCCATTGCTTCTTGCATTGTTTTTTGAGCCTCTTGCATATTGGCCATCTGAACCTCATCGAGCTTGGTTAGCTGCTCGGGGGTCATCTCCAAAGCGGCTGCAAGCAAAGAAGAGGTGAGAGCACGACCACCATCGCGTTGGATCAAGAGACCAAGGATCCGGCTGTTTTGATCGGGATCAAGTATGTCCGATACTTTGCTTTCGGTTTCAGCTCGCATTTTCTTCATGCGATCCGTCACTTCTTTCATTTGTTCGGCTGAAGGAGGTCCTCCAGGTCCACCACCAAATCCACCAGGCCCGCCCCGCTCTGGACGTCCACCCTCTGGACGTCCACCCTCAGGACGGTCACCTTCGGGACGGGGCCCGCGACCTTCTGGTCCTCCAGGTCCGCCTGGACCGCCAGGGCCTCGTCCGCCTCCCATAGAGTCACGCACCGAGTCACGCATCGCTGCGAGCGACTTCATCTGCTCTTCATCTAGCTTGAGTTCCTTGCGAACTTCTTCCATGCCGATCAGCGAAGCAATTCCCATGCTACCGCCCATACCACCGCCACCCATCATGCGACCTCCAGGACCTCCTGGACCGCCTCGTCCCATTCCGCGATCGCCACCAGGACCACCGGGTCCGCGTCCTTGAGGCTGACCACGACTCTCGTCTTGGCCGTAAACGTTCGTTATGAGTGCTGTCCCGAGCGGGGCAATCAACATTCCGCAGTAGAGAACACGGAAAAGAAACAGATGAGTGACTCGCATGACGCTTTCAATCCTTACGATGAGAGATTTGACTACTGAGAACCAATTTGGATTGTCTATCGCTTGGCAATCTGCATAAAAGTCGAATCGACACTGCCTTGCCAGCGATCACAATAACAAATAACCCATTCAGATTCTTGAAGTTTCGCGTACTCCCGCCAATTTCGATGGATATAGCGGCACATTTATCAACGCAAATTTCCCTGCATTGCCTATCTTCGAGTTTGGAGACGCTTTCCGGAAAGGGCATTGAATTGAGGCCAAACAGCATTCGATTTGGTAGAATCGTGGTCATGATTAACCATTTATTTCAACAACCGATTCGCTTTCGACCGCTGTTTCGACCCTATATCTGGGGTGGCAGAAACTTGGAAACAAGTCTTCAGAAATCGATTCCGCTTAAAGGAGTCTGGGCTGAGAGCTGGGAAATCGTGGACCATGGAGCCGACCAAAGCATCGTCGTAGAGGACATCACTTCGGAAGGTCTCTCAGCGCAATGTTCCGATCCAGAATCTGCTGGAAGTTCGCTCGCCGGGAAATCACTTCGTCAACTGATTGAAATGGCTCCAGAGTCCGTTTTAGGAGTCGGTGCTGACTCGCAATCGCAATTTCCGCTGCTTCTGAAATACCTCGATTGTCAGCGAGTGCTCAGTATCCAAGTGCATCCCAACGATGCCTACGGAGCAAAAATGGTTCCGCCCGATCTTGGAAAAACTGAAGCCTGGTACGTGGTCGATGCGTCCGACGACGCCTTGATTTACGCAGGTTTGAAAGACGGTGTCGATCGGTCGGCACTCGTGCAAGCAATTGCGGCTGGTCAGATCGAAAGCTGCCTTCATTCCTTTCATCCCAACCGCGGCGATTGCGTCTTTATTCCCGCTGGTACGGTGCACGCACTCGGAGCCGGATTAATCGTCGCGGAGATTCAACAAGCCAGCGATACAACCTTCCGGCTTTACGATTGGAATCGCGTCGGTGTTGATGGAGCTCCCAGACCGCTGCACATTGATCAAGCGCTCGATGTTATCGACTTTGATAGCGGTCCGATCAGCACAGTTATTCCTAAGCCGACCTCACACCCAGGCCGCGTCAACCTTGTGACTTGCGATCGTTTTGTTCTCGACAAAGTAATAGAAGATGTGCAAGAGCTTTCCCTCAACGGTCGTTTCGCAATCGCAACAGTGGTCCAAGGAAACGCAACAATTGCATCCACTCTTAATTCTTCAATTAGCTATTGTCCACCAACACTGCTTTCACTCGGGCAATCGGTTCTCCTGCCAGCGGCCATCCCAGCTATCAACATTTCGATCGCGCCTAACTCGATCCTGCTATTTGCTACACTTCCAATACATTGAGCAAATAACGCTAGCCACGGATTTCAAATCAGCTACAGCTGCTCCGATGGCATCCTAGGCGAATGCCTACGGCACCTGCCAATAATTGGCGTACCTAAAACGAGGTACAAGATCTTGGTTCCAGTTTGGAGGTCACTCGCATACGTGCCGCGTTGCGGGCATTTTTAGCAAATGCCTTACGCTCGCTACGACGAAGTGCTCCAATTCAAGGCCCCGCCTTCAACTTTACGAAAGCAACACAAAACCGCGATAACGTGGAATGAACTCCCTAATAAATTCTAAGTCTTAAAGCAAGTTCTAAGTCTTAAAGCGTCGACTCGTCGACGCACTCCAAAGGATACGGCGCCTCGTGCCTTTATGCACAGGGACGCGGCCACTTTCCGAGTTCAATTGTTGACTCGCTTGAAGGTGTTTTCGAAATTTATAAAACCTCGTTTACGAATAATTGCCGGTTCACAGATTTACTTGTTCAAACGCTTACGTTCGAATTCTAGAACGCCGGTTACCAAGGTCGTAAGCTTTGGTTCTGCTGCGTTAGCAGTTGCGATTATCCTTGGTACGTTTGCGGGCTCGAGAGCATCCGGTAAGCACATGTCGGTTATGACAGAAAAACCAACAGTTCGCATACCGCAATGCGCCGCAACGATCGTTTCGGGAACGGTGGACATGCCGACCACATCGGCTCCGATCATGCGCAAAAAGCGATACTCTGCACGGGTTTCCAAATTGGGTCCCGAGACAGCTACGAAAACACCTTGATGGGCAACGATGTTGTTTTTGCGTGCAGACTCCAAAGCTGCTGCGATAAGCTCGCGATTGTAGGGTTCCGACATGTCTGGAAAGCGAGGCCCTAAGCGATCATCGTTAATACCAATTAAAGGGTTGTCGCCCATCAAATTAATTTGGTCATCGATCAGCATAATGTCGCCTGGCTTGTAATAAGGGTTCATTCCACCACAAGCGTTTGAAACCACTAACAGCTCGGCTTCCATCGCTTTCATTACTCGTATCGGAAGTGTAATCAGCTTTAGCGGATATCCTTCATACATATGAAAGCGACCTTCCATTGCCATGACATTCAAACCACATAGCTCGCCACAAACGAGTCGTCCGCGGTGGCTGGTTGCTGTTGACTTCAGGAAGTTAGGAATATCACCGTAGTCGATCGTAGCTTCAACTTTGATCTTCTCAACCAGCGGGCCAAGTCCCGTTCCAAGAACAATTCCGACGTCTGGCTTCTTGGCCCACGACTTTTGTATAAACGCGCTGGCTTCTTGAATTTTATCGAATAGGTCGAGCATAATTTTTAGGATTCAAGGCAATGAAAAAGAGTAGAAATATTTGAAGTACTGATGATGCGAATTTTATCTCAAAACAATTACAACAATCGGAGCATTTATAGTTACTTTCGGAAGCAACATCATGCGAAAAAGTCGACTGCGTTTTGAAACATCTTCATTCCGTCACCAAATTCTGGTTGTTCATCTCGTCGCGTCCAGAAGGGGTGCTGCGTTGGAAACAAGTGCCGCTCCGGGTGCGGCATCAAACCAAAGACGCGACCGCTTTCGTCACAAAGACCAGCAACATTCATTTCGGCGCCGTTAGGGTTATCCGGATGCGGCAAAATATCGTCGCTTGTAAATCCATCCGGGCGACAATAACGAATGGGAATCTGCTTCTGCTTTTGAAGTGTCACGGCAGCACTGGGGCCAATTCCATTGGATGGACGTGTTACAAAGCGACCTTCGGCGTGTGCCATCGGAAGGAACATTTGATCGATGTCGCGCAGAAAGGGTGAATCGTTTTCGGCGACTTTTAAATGCACCCATCTGTCTTCAAATCGCCCTTGTTGATTCCATGTCAGCGTCGCAAGCGGAGCTGGCATCGTGGAAGAATTGGACAGCGAACTGCTCGAGTCTTCAAAAAAGATTCCTAGTCGAATCATAACCTGGAAGCCATTGCAAATCCCCAGAACAAGCCGATCTTCCTGGCGAAACGATTCGATCATGTCTGGCAAATAGGCGATCAGCTGAGTCGCAAGAACTCGGCCTGACGCAATGTCGTCGCCGTAGCTGAATCCGCCCGAGAAGCAAAGAATTTGGTGATTGTTCGCAAGAATTGGGCGATCAATCAGTTGCTGGACGTGGATACGATTAACGATTGCCCCCGCTGATTCGAATGCGAATGCCGTTTCAACATCGCAATTAGTCCCCGGTGCACGTAAAACGAGTACTCTTGGTGCCGCCATCCGAAGTCGCCAGTGTCCTAGTGAAGTCTTAGTGTTCAAATAACCGTCTTATTGGTGACGCTGTCTAGAAGTAATATCAAGAAATTCGCATTAGCACGCGAATTCCCAAGCCAAAAGGCAACGTCTTGAAAGAGAGCCTACCAGATTAGCCCCTGCCCGTTAAGCCGAACGGCAAATTGAATACTACCCAGTAACGTGACTCGCAAGGTAGCGACTTATTGAGGTTAGCCACTACCTAAAGCGTCGTGTTAGGTAGATTTGAGCCTGCAGCTCGCCCAAGTGACTTACGCGAAGTCTCGGCGGTCGTCCGCAAAACAATCAAAAAAGTGTCTGTTGCAGATGGATCGGCTGAGTTTCTGCCGAAGGAGTACGATTCGGGAGCGCAAGCCTAAAGCAGCTTCCTTGGCCGATCTGGCTAATCACCTCGATATCGCCGCCGTGTTCTTGGAGTATTTTTCTACTCACCGGAAGCCCCAGCCCCGTGCCGCGGTTTCCCTTGGAAGATTCAAAAACGGAAAAAATTCTTTGCAAGTCTTCTGTAGGTATCCCAACTCCGTTGTCCCGGATTTCAATGGCTACCCATTCACGAGCGAACGTTAGCGACACCTCCACCAACCCGTCTGGAATGTCGGCGACCGCATCAATCGCATTATGAAAGACGTTCAGTATCGCGCGATGCATCGCTTCGGAATCTGCCATAATCGAGGGAAACGAGTCGGGGCGATTCCACTTGAGCGCGACATCCAGATCCTTTACTCGCGATACACATAGTTCGTAGCAATCGTCAATTGTTTCGCGTAGGTCCGTTGCAGCTAGCACCGGTTGCCGATCCTTGCTGTAGGTCAACATGTCCATCACCATGGAAGCGATTCGCTCCTGATTCTTTTCAACGATCCGCCAGCCCTTTGCAACAATATCGATCTGTTGCCGCTTGATCCCTTCGTCGACCAAGTAGCTGCCACCGCTGAGTCCTTGAAGAATATTTTTTACGTGATGTGCAAGATTGGCGATCGTCTGACCCATTACGGCAAGCCTTTCCGCTTGAACCATTCCTCGATAGTAGAAGGTGTCTTCCACAGCGAGCGCGGCTTGATGGCCAATCGCGACCATCATTTTCAAGTGCTCCTGGTCGAACATTGGCGAGCTCTTCTCACTTGCATAGTCGACCACGGTCCGCGAAGTATCGATGTAGATTGCTCCTACAATTCCATAGCGTCCTTGCATCGGAACGCAGATCGCCTCGCGAATTCCAGCCGCTGCGATACTTGCTCCTGGTTCCCAACGCGTGTCGTCACCAGCGTTGCTTGTCAGCACACCCTCGCGATTGCGAATGACATACTCGAGGATAGTTTGACTAATTTCGAAGCGGGCTTGCGAGCGATCGTCACTTCGAAACTTTCGCGCGGCGGGTCGCGGTGTTCCCGTTCCTTCATGCATCAACATCACGCATCCTCGATCACAATGCACCCATTGAAAAATCAGATCGAGTATCTGCTCGAGCAATTGATCCAGGTCGAGCGTTCGGCTGACAGCAAGGACCGTTCGATACATGATCTCCCAGTGACTTTTGTCACGATGTATAGAGACGGTCTCACCAACCTTGGATGCGGTTGCGTCAAGCGGTCGCGAATCTATCTGAAATGCCCCTTCATTCGATGCGAAATCAGGAGCACCTAACACGTGCCGAATTTGCGAGAGCTCCTCATTCGCAGACCGCGAGACCGGCACCTCTGCTTGAGCATATTCTGCTTGCGGGGTTTTGACAATTTCAACACCGAATCCCAAGTGACTTGGTCGTTGCTGCGCGGTCTTTCCCGTGCTGCCATCCTTGTTCTGGCCATTGAACACCAACAGAGTCCTACCGACTTGCAGTCGATCGCCAGACTGGATCAACTGCCGCGAAACCCGATGGCCATTTAAGAAGCAACCGTTGCTGCTGCTGAGATCGATGAGAACGAATCCCTCTGGATGAATAACAACTTCCGCATGTTGTCTCGAGACTTCGTGATCGACAATTTGAATATCGCACGACGCATCACGACCGAGCACTGTTCGCGGGCCTCGAAGCGAGAAATGCTGACCGGCATTCTTACCGCGTATTACAAATAGTGACGCCATCGACTCAATTTATCTATCTCAAAATAAACTTGCATGTTTACTTACCACCGGTCCCAACTCCGCGAGCCGCACACAATCCGTCAACCGATGCGACCTGAGCACGCTTCAGGACTGAGCTTATTTCAGCCATGGTCGAACCGCTAGTGACAATGTCGTCAACAATCAGAACTCTCTTCCCTTTAAACGATCTGGCTGAGTTCACGGCAAACGCACCAGCAACATTTTGACGTCTTTGACCAGCCAGGAGTAGCCCCTGCTTGGAGGTCGGGCGAGTCTGAAAAACAGCATCGGTCCAAACAGGAACTCCGAGCCGACTTCCAATGGCTTCGGCAAGCAACTCCGATGCATTGTGTCGCTGCGATACACGACGCGTCCAATACTTTGGAGTCGAGACCAATGCATCAAAAGACAATTCGCCTGTCAACTCGGGGTTCGATGCTTCTGTAGCGACCTGGCTTTTGAGCCAATCAGCCATCGTGTTGCCTAAAGCAACTGCCGAGGATTCGCTGCCCGGGCGTTTCAGTAAGACAAGCACGGTCGCGAGATTCCCTCCATAAGTTCCAAAGGCATAAACGCGACGTGCTGGCCATTTGCCTTGTCGACAATGGAAACAACCAGTCGACTTCTCTCGCTTTCTCGAACTCCGAGCGACACTCGCTGGCAAATCAGCTTTTAATTCCGAACGAGAAATCAAATCGACTGCTTTGTGGGTATCTGGGTGTGATGATGAAAGGGGCATTTTTCCTGAGCCGTAGTCGATAGCCTCCGGTGCTCCCTGGCAAATTGTAGCAACGTCAAAACCCGTGGATAGCGCCATCGGCTCAGGTTTCATTAGCTCCGTATCTATGTCATTTACGTCAGCGTTATGCTTGGCTCTCTCTACCGATGGCAACTCGGCTCCGCACCTATGGCATCCGTGGGTTACAGTCGGAAAACTATCCAGACATGCTTTACAAATTCCACCCTTCAACGGCCATTGAACCAAATTGTCGCACAATTGACAAAACGCCGGAAACAAGATGTCTTGACTTCGACCCAATAGCTCGCTGGATTGGCCCCAGAAAAGACTTAGAAAATCCGCGCGGCGAGATTCTCGAGCTTCGATTTTCGATTCGTCGGAAATCAGTATCGACATGGGGAACACTCAAGTTCATCAATGGAACGACGCGAGGAAGACTGTATTTGACTTGCGAAAGGAGTGTATTGTACAAGTTTTTTCTATGACGCGCATCGACCGATATATCTTGTTCTTATTCTTACGAGTGATCGTGATTTGCTTCTGCTGTCTGATTGGATTGCTTGTCGTAGTGCATGCGTTCACAAATTTGGACGAATTCATTGCGTTCGGTAAGGCTCGTGGAAGCATGCTGCGTGCACTAGCTGAATATTACGGGCCCTATTCGATCGCTCTTTTAGACAAGTTCGGGGCAATGCTAGCTTTGATGGCAATCATGTTCGTTGTTTCGTGGCTGAAGCGGACGAACGAACTGACTTCGATGATGGCGGCAGGAATCAGCCCCAGAAGAATCTTGATCTATCCAATCATCGCTTCGGGGATTTTCTTCGCAGCCCTCGCAGTAAATCGCGAGTTGATTATCCCTCGCTACGAAGAAATGCTTGGCAAGAACCCGCAAGACCTTTCAGAAGGCCACTTGCGATCCGTCAAGCCGACGTACGATGGTAAAAACGGAATCTTGATCGATGGTCGTTCGCTGAGTATCGCGAATCGGATGATTGTTGATCCAATCTTTCGGATGGACGGCTATGCATCGGCGGCAGCCAAGCAAGTCATTGCGAAAGAAGCCTACTACCAAGATGCAACCGACACGCACCCGTCCGGTTTTTTGATGGTAGCCGTGCGTGTCCCCGTAAACCTAAGCAACATCCCCTCGGTTCGTGACGTTGATCCATCTGCTACAAATTCTGCCGCATCAAATTCTTCGACTACAAATTCATCAAATTCATCTGCAGCCAATCCCTCCACGTCGGTAGTCGCACCACCAAGTGCGACTACCGACGACAACAATTACGTGATCTTGACGCCAAAGGAAAATCCGTGGCTACAACCCGATCAGTGTTTTATAAAAACGGACATTGAATTTGGTGAACTACGCGGTGGATCGGGATGGAAGCAATACGCATCAACTCTGGACATGATTGAACGGCTGCGAAGTCCAGCCAGCCATTACAGCGATGATCTGCGAGTAACCGTTCACTCTCGCTTTGTTCAACCCATCTTGGACATGACTCTGCTCATGATCGGACTTCCAATCGTGCTAAAGCGACAAGACCGACACCTCTTCTATATCGCTGGAGTAACACTCGCAACCGTCGGTGGATTTATGGCAATTACAATGGGTATCCAAGCCGCTGCAGGAGCAGGATTGTGGATCAGTCCGTTTTTCGGAGCGTGGCTACCGGTGCTCTTGTTCGCTCCTTGGGCATGGGCTCAAGCACGAGTGTCACTCGACGCCTGACAAGTCACGACGCTGCGTTAAGCACTTCAGCACAAGACTTCCTGTGAAATAAACCAGTAGCCGATCGGCTAATGACCTGAAGAACACATGGTGATTTGCTTAGATACTGTCCAATTTGGCTTTAAATGGGTAACATCTGGG
>JANODQ010000740.1:0-4037 GCA_031412775.1 Pirellulaceae bacterium
CCAGCGATGCCCATTGAATGATGGGGATAGTTGCGGCTACAGCAAGAAGAACCAGTAGGCAAGTGGTCTGCCAAATGCGAACGGTTGTATAAGCGATCGATCTCCAAGGGAGCGATAACCATGATTTGCCTTTAGCTTTCAGGCCTTCATCCGATTCACCAAATGCGATGTCTTCGAGAGGGAGACTTATGTTTGGGGAGGTCATGATGGAAAAAGATTTGCTTCACAAAATTACGTGACAATATTACGTGACTGGCAGTATCGCTCAGTAGTAGGCGTTTCCGTGTTGAACTACTACGTGAGTTGTTATGTGATTCGTTCTTCGTATTCGAATCTTGGAAAATGTTATTGACGAGCGATGAATTTTAAGAACTCGCGATCGAGCTTCTCAAGGTCGGTGCCGAAATGCTTTTGGAAATCGCTAATCCTTTGCTTGTCATCGTTGACTGTTGTTAGAGGCCGCGTGGCAAGGTCTGCCAAATAGGCTGTAAATTCTTTCGGTCGCGTTTTGGCTAAAAAATAGGAGAGCGCCCATGCTTCACCGTACGCTGAATTGACCGTCTGTGCATTTTGGAAGCGAGTGTCATCTTGAATTAACGTGATAAGGCTATTGGTTGGTCGGTTACTCGCATAATGGCGGAAAAGAGCCAAGTTGTATTTGTTGACATTGCCAATACCACCCCAACCTGACGAGCTACGCAGATCGGGCGCTTCGAAATACATCGCGAGTCCTTCGCTTATAGCCACGGGATTCTGTAAAGCGAGCCGTTGTTGAAGTCCGCTATTGAAGGAGATTTGATGGACGGCTTCATGGACGACGGTAGCGACGGAGCGTTCGGCGGCTGGTTGGCGAAGAATCGTGTTAACTAATTCGGTAGTGGATACACGCTGGCCATCAGAGATCATTCCTTCGATACCGGTCAAATCATAAGTCGCAATCCGGTTGGTTTGCATGCTGTAGAAACCAATCATGTTCTCGGCGCCTTGCACTTTTTCCTCAGCCGCATATTTAAGATAGTCGTTTCGAGATTCAAAAATCAGAGAGACCAGCGGAAACTCAGGCTCGTGCAATTCTGCACCAAATCGTTTCCAGTAGGCGTAGAAGGCTTTATGCAAACGTTCAAAGAGAACCGCATTCCATTTGGCATAAGCATCGGTCGTGTTGTAGACGATGACAAAGTGCTTACTGGAATGGGTTTTGAATCCTTTAGGAAATCGCTTAAGCAAATCTTCGGAGACTTGTTCTTTCGTCCAAGCTTGAAATGGTTGTCCAGTCGGTTGGATTCCACCCGAGGCAACGGCCGAGACTAGTTGTTGATGTCCGCTTTGCTCTTCAATCAGATAAGAACCATCGTCATCTTCTGCAAGAATGCGAGCCAAATGCACAGCCGCCGGGCGTCCAGAAGGCTTGACAACAATTTTGTAAAGCGTGTTTGTTTGGATATCTTCGGCGAGGGAATGACTTGCGATAAAGCTTGTCAAAGCGATCGCAAGTATTCGTAAAAGCGCGAAACGATTGGTCGTCGCAACCGTTTCTCGTCTTAGACAACAACCGGCCGAGCTAATGGCTTTCTGACTTACGGCTTTCTGATTTATAGCCACGCGTCTTCCTCGCGAGTCTTACTCAAAATGACAAAGAGGAATCCGGCTCCAAGGCCCACTACCGCGATGAACAAAAGTAAACCCGCCTCTTGGAAGCGAACTCCATAGTGGAGAAGATCGAACACTCGCATCGAAATGGTGGTTACTCCTGGCGGTAGGCAGAGCATGTAGGTTGAAAGATCGCTGAATGACACTAGTACCAATATATGCCATAATCTCATGACAGACCAACCGACAGGTATCAGCAATATCAGAAGTTTAGAACGCATCGGGAGCGACGCATCGATCGCCCAGGTATCTCGATATCGATAATGCCATTGACCTATAAACCAAAAAGACCAAGCCACAACGATCGGAATCAGCCGAAATTGCAGGCAAAAAATGGGGGCCAGTAATGTATGGTCGTTCCACCAAACCAACCATTCCTGCTGCATCAAACTAAGAATAATCTGGTTTACCGTCGGTCCAGGAAGAAAAAAGAGTGCCGCGATCACGTAGACGGCAATCTGTCGGAAGAAGACTGGAGACCGCTTCATTGCAAACGCAATCGGCAACCCCGCTAGTATGGCGAGAATCGAAGCCGAACCGACTAAGCAGACTGACCAATAGAACTCTTCTGAAAACCTTCCGGGCGCTTCAACGACGCTTTGAATGGTTTGCAACAAGCTCCAGCGATGTTCGATGAACTTTTCATTTTGAATGAGATTAGCCCTCTCGGCGGATGCAATTGGTTGCGAATTAGTAGTGGGCAACTCGCGCACAGCCCATCCGGCTTTGAGTACCAGATTGGTCCAAGGAACGATGGTCAAAGCCCCAACGATCGCGAACAGGATGACTAACGAAAGCAATCGCGTTGCGAACGAACAACGCATGCGCGGGGTTTGAGGGACTTGATTGACCGTGGCTGGGAAATAGTTGATCCGCAATATGAGATCCTTTTGCAGTAGCAAGATCAACGACCAGGAGAGAAGCGAGCTGGCGGCGATGGTGGCCATCGGGTTTTGTCCGGAGACAAGGTCTTGGTAGCTGCGTTCGGTAAGCGTGTTCACTTGGAATAAATTGGTTACAAACATGTCAGTGCTAATGAGTCCCGCTAACACCCCCACCGTCACTGAGATCCAAGAAGCTGTTGTTGGCAAAAACCCATAACAAACACTTGCCCAGAAGCCACCTTCCATTCGCGCAAGAGTCCAAGCCGATAAGTTACTTGCCCGAAGCCCTAGTCTTAGGAGCACCAATGCCAGTGGCATCAACGTTACCGCATAGATCCAAATCACGACCACAACGCTCAAGATTGGCTTCCCAGCCACGTTGACCGGCGAGAACCCAGGCAGCCAACTCGGCCATGAACCTTGAAGTCCAAACCCCGCCGTCCAAGCCCCGGCGATCACGAAAGTCGGGATAAACAGCATTCCGAGCAGCCAACTGTCCAAAAGCCGACGGTTTTGAAATCCACAAACCTCAGCCGCAAGCGACGAAACCACAGCCAAACAAACAGCTATCAAGGCTCCGCCGAAAGAGACGAGTAACGTTGCGATCAAAGCGTTCATTAGGATTAGCAATGAAACAATTACTCTTGGAGCAAACTAAAACTATTGGGGATCTAGTCAACAAAGTCGACAATTGAGCATTTACAAGGTTTTAGTCTCGAAACTCGACAAAACACACCCCCGTTGCGGCTAACGATCTATCGACGAGAGTGCTCGCGTTTTCGAAAAATTCTTTGAAACTCTTGCGTCCGGGCCTGGAACCGAGAGCTAACGAGACTACGCTAGAGGTGTTGTATCTCCAGAGATGCTTCTGTTACAGATTTCCAAATCGGTGAATGTCGGAGTTTTGTCAGCATGCCAGGTCGAGCAAAATCCATTTTGGTTGTTGGGCTTATGCTCTTTGTTGCGTGCTTTACCACGCCTGCAGGTGCAGGGATCAACGTCAGCGTCGACTGGGACGCGACACTTGCTAACGGCATCCAGTCGACAATCGTCGCCAATCCGGGAGATACGGTTACCGCCACAATCGTTTTCACCATTACAGATTTGTCGTCAATAAGCACCTATGAGGTCAGCACAAGATTCTCGTCGGACGAGCTTTTATTCGTTAGTCGAACCGATACGGGGCCGAGCAACTTGCCAAATACTCCGCCAAGTTCGGGAAATACGGGGCCGACCTATAACATCCAAAACTCTGGTTCTGGCGATCCTAATTTTGGATCGTTCGGAGTAAACGAGTTCATCGCGGGAACAGTGCCAAGCTTTGGTGATCCAGGTCCTACATCTAGCTCTCCACCGTTCGCGGTTTCAGCAATCACTTTTACAGTTCGTCCAGGGGCCAGCGGCTTGGTGATACTTCCAGGGCTTTTCAATACTAGTCTTGACTCGTTTTTTAACAATTCCAATACGCCAGTTCCACCGAGCGAGATCACGTTTAACGGTGGG